>NZ_CACSIH010000244.1:0-44785 GCF_902705805.1 Alteromonas alvinellae
AACTGAACTACCGCTCCGCATCTTCAATGTTATCAGTAAGTTGACTTGGCTGTTGTTGCCCTGTCCCCTGACTGCGGCGCAGATAATACGTATTCCCCTATGTGGAGTCAACGCTTTTTATTAATAAAATTGTCATCTGCGGTTTGTTTGCCTGTTAAATAGGCATTATGTCGAAATAAAATTCAAACTGGGTGATTTAGCAACACTTCATCACATGATTAATAAAAGGGATTTAGGGCTTTTCAGATTTGCCCCCTTTCTTAAACATGCCTAACAGTTTTTTAAAACCTTTTGGCGCTTCCTCCATGGAAAGATCGGCATCAGTCGTGGTTGAAGCTTGCTTTGTTGGGGTGGGCGACGATTTTGGAGACGTGCGCTTTTTACGCATAAAAATAATGACAACTGCAGCAATCACGCCGATCAACACAATTGAACCGTTCACCGCGATTAATAGCATCGTCAAGGTACCGTCATCCATTTCATCTTGCGAGGACTGATCGTCTGGCATCACGGACGCGGGGGTCGTTTCTGGCGACGCAACTAACGGCGCACTTCCGTCGACTATTGGGTCTTTTCCATTTATTAATGGATCTTCAACTTCAGGCTCTTGGGGACCCTCAGCGACAAAACTAAATTCAGGCACATCCAAAATGAAGTCTCGCCCGTTCACTGTTGTTCCATACGCAGTAATCTTTACTCTAAAAATGCCTTTCTCATAGGCAACAATTAGATGCTCACGAGGCTCACTCCCCCCTTCAGTTAAAGAAAAGTTCTGCATGTCTGCATTGGGGAACTTTACTTTTCCATCCACAAGTAAAGACTCAATATCCACGAGCTCCCGATCAACATCAATTATGATCTTGTGATAGCCATCACCACCGCCATTCATTTCGGCGTCAATAGAAACAGGGTTGTTATGTAAGACAATCGGTTGGCTTTCTTGCTCACGGGTATACATGGGAGTAATAACGCGAAAAACGGGCTTCCACTCACCCGCCGGTATTTTTAAATTAAATTGCCCGGTAAAGACACCATCTGCTGGGCGTTCGTCCATTCCTCGGCCGTCGTCTTGAAACGTAGCAATATTTTGATCGCCTGTACCGAAATTTCCGAAGTTAGGATTGTTCGTGCTTTTAAATTCAATATCGAGCTCAACCACATCTCTAAACTGTTTGTTATCAATCGGCTCGCCGTTATTCGTGAGATACGCCGTAGATTTTAAAATTTCACCGGCAAACAAAACGTTAGGTAACGGGTCCGCATGTAACTCAATGTTCGATATCACCATGACACGGCTTTCTGGCAACACCTGACCAACAGCCTGCCACGGCCCAGGAACTGGGTTTTTAATGGTGATCATGTCGAAGGTGTCTGCATCGAACCACTCTACTTTCTCTTCGTCCACCCGCCCTTGAAACAGTTTAGAGCCATCAGGCCTTACAAGTACTACTGGGGCAGAGCCATATTCTCTGAAGAAAACCATAGTGATTTCTTCAACGTTATAATCAACGCGAAATCGGTTTTGTAGGAGTTTGATTGAATTTGTGTAGTTATCGCCTAAGTCAGTAAGCGGCGAGGTATCGACATTTTGATTATTTGACTGAGGATTTTGTACCGCACTATCTGCTAGCTGCCTTGCAGCATCGCGCTCGTCCTCTAGCGACTGAGCGCCAGCGGTTAAGTGTATAAACAATGATAAAAGAATTACCCAATAAAACCACACTCTCACGCTACGCTGCTCCTGCATTGTTTGGCTGCTTTATTTCTATTTGATTATGTTCTGCTAAGACACCTCTTCAGGCTGAGGACGCCATAAGCATTTGCCACCCGCTTTTTCCACTATGTCCAAGCGAGCCTCGTGCTGTGTTATTTCATCGGCGGTAGCTTTAATAACCTTTAATTTATTTGCGCTTCGCTTAACTCTTCGTATCGCGGTGGAATCGGCATCACTGCCAGAGCTAGATGCTAGTTTAAGTTTAGTCTGCCCACCGGTCATTAACAGGTAAACATCTGCTAGAATTTCCGCATCCAGCAAAGCGCCGTGAAGAGTTCGATGACTGTTGTCTATACCATAGCGCTTACACAACGCATCGAGGTTGTTTTTCTGGCCAGGGTGCATTTGGCGAGCAAGGGTCAGCGTATCAAGTACATCACAGATTTGATTGGTAATGACGCCCTTTGTTGACGTTTCCATACCAAACTCGTGATCCATAAAGCCCACATCGAAGGGGGCGTTATGAATAACAAGCTGTGCCCCTTTGATAAAGTTAACAAACTCCTGAGCCACCTGAGAAAATGTAGGCTTGTCGGCAAGAAATTCATTGGTTATACCGTGAACTTCAATTGCCTCTTGTTCAATGTGACGGCCCGGGTTGATGTAAACGTGAAAGTGATTCCCCGTCAAACGGCGGTTAACAACTTCAACACACCCTATTTCGATAATGCGGTGGCCTTCTTTGGGGTCAATACCTGTGGTTTCAGTATCGAGAACAATTTGGCGCATGGAACCTCTACTATAATTACACTTTCATTTTTTGATAGTATATCAATCCCTTCGCAATCCGCTAAGGGAAAAGATACGATAAATTACGCTAGTTAAATCAAAGGAAACCTTGTGGCTCAAAAGACCATTCATATATACACCGACGGCTCATGCTTGGGTAATCCAGGACCGGGCGGGTACGGCGCTGTGTTAATTTATAAGCAACACAGAAAAGAGTTGAGCGATGGCTTTGCCCACACCACTAACAATCGCATGGAACTCTTAGCCCCTATCGAAGCACTTAATAGCTTAAATGAACCTTGCAACGTCGAATTGACCACCGACAGTCAGTACGTAAAAAACGGCATTAATCAGTGGATCCATAACTGGCGCAAAAATGGTTGGCGCACGGCTGACAAGAAGCCAGTAAAGAATGCAGATTTGTGGCAACGTTTAGATGAAGCGGTAAAAAAGCACAAAATTAACTGGCATTGGGTGAAAGGTCATTCGGGTCACCCTGAAAACGAGCGCTGTGATGATCTTGCACGCGGTGCTGCAGAGGCAAACCCAACAAAGCCTGATGAAGGCTTTATTGGAAAGTAGCATACCTCCACGAAACATCTTTACTGCAAACCATGACTAAAAGCTCTCACCGATAGCTTTTATCAAAGACGTTTACCTCGAACTTTTACCACGAAAGCACCAACTTGCCCTGTGTATCGTTGTTTTCCAATCGCGCATGAGGCTTGTCGATGTCATCAATGCTGTAATGGGTATCGATGTTTACATTTAGCTCTTTATTTTCAAAAGCGGGCAAACATACGTTGGAAAAGTCACGTACCAAGTCCGCTTTATACTCGTCACTCCGATTTCTCAGTGTTGTTCCAATAATCGAAGCTCTTTTACCCAACAGCATTGCCATGTCGAGATTATCGGCGTAACGTCCTGCGAGCATAGCTAAATAAACCACTTTTCCATCTTGCTTTAATATTTTGAGGTTTCGGTTTAAGTAGTCACCACCTACCATATCAAGCACCATATCACCCCCTTCAGGCCACACTTTTTTAAGAACGTCATCAAACTGCTGCTTTTTGTAGTTAATAAGGTGCTCTGCACCATTGTTTTCACAAAGGGTAAGCTTATCTTGGCTTGACGCTGTTACGGCACTATGTACGCCCCAATATCGACATAGCTGAGTGGCGGCCAATCCCACACCACTTGCGCCCCCGTGTATCAAGGCGCGTTCAGCGGGCTTAATGTGAGCAATGGTGCGCAAACACTGAAATGCGGTAAGGAAAACTTCGGCAAGACCTGCTGCTTCAAAAAATGGCATGCCCTTTGGGATAATCATTAGGTGGGCAGGATTAACAATGACTTCAGTAGCATAGCCACCACCGGCAACCAAACCAAATACTTCATCTCCCTCTTTAAAGGTACTCACATCACGGGCAACTTCTGTTACAACGCCAGCGACCTCTAATCCGAGGATTTCACTTTCCCCTGGCGGAGGTGGGTAGTTGCCTTGGCGCTGCAACGTATCTGCTCGATTTACACCGAATGCTTTGACCTCTACTTTTACTTTTCCTGATGTTAGAGATAAACCTTCGCATTCCTTAACAACCAACTCGCTTGGGGTACATCCCTTTTCAAAATCCACATAGCGCATACTTTGCCCCTAATCCTAGTCTTAAAATTTTAATCGTAATGTATCTACGTACTTCAATAACAATCAGTTTGGGGTTCTTATGAGTTTATACCAACCCAGATTGGTATTATTAAACACAGAACCTCTGAAAATGCGTATAATCGCGGCCATTACCGTAAGCATCTAGAATGGCTTACATCAAATATATATTGTTTAAATTACCACGAGAGCCTACATGTCAGCACAGGTCATATTACAACCATCCAGAGATAAATCACTTCGCCGTAAACACCCGTGGATTTTCGAGAGCGCCGTGGCTGAGCTAAAAGGCCGTGCTCGAGTTGGCGATACGGTAGATGTTTTCGACTCTGAAGGCGACTGGCTAGGGCGAGGCGCTTACTCGCCAAATTCTAAAATTCGCGTTCGCATGTGGACGTTTAAAAAAGAAGAAAGCATTGATAATGGCTTTTTCCTGCGCCGCTTAGAAACTGCGCTAAACCTGCGTAAGCGCTTGTTTGACCGAACCCAAACGAATGCGTTTCGTTGGGTAGCGTCTGAAAGTGATGGTCTTCCCGGTATCACGATTGATCTCTACGACAATGTGGCCGTGGTACAGCTTCTAAGCGCTGGCGGTGAAAAGCACCGAGATAAAATTGTATGGGCAATCACCAAGCTAATGCCTGATGTTCACATCTATGAGCGCAGTGACGTTGATGTACGTAAAAAAGAGGGGCTAGAGCCTGTAACAGGCGTGCTTCACGGCGAGCCACCAATGCAGGTTACAGTAAAAGAAAACGGTATTAATATCGTTGTTGATATAGAACACGGTCATAAAACCGGTTTTTATCTCGATCAGCGTGATAGCCGTGCCGCAGCTGCACACTATGCGAAAGATGCCGACGTACTCAACTGTTTTAGCTACACAGGTACGTTTTCATGTTACGCACTCTCTGGCGGTGCTAAATCCGTGACTAACGTTGATGTATCTCAGCCTGCTCTCGATTTAGCCAAACACCATGTAGCCATCAATGGTTTAGACGAAAACAAAGCCAATTACGTAAATCAAGACGTGTTTAAGGCACTCAGGGAGTATCACGAGCAGGGCAAACAGTTTGATATGGTAATACTCGACCCGCCAAAGTTTGTCGACAGTAAGGCAACACTAAATCGCGCTGCCCGCGGCTATAAAGACATTAATATGTACGGTATCCATGCGGTTAAATCTGGTGGGTTGTTGCTGACTTTTAGCTGTTCAGGTCTTATGCCTGCCGATTTATTCCAGAAGGTCGTTGCCGACGCAGCCCTTGATGCTGGCCGTACTATAAAAATCATTGCAAGACTAAATCAAGCGTCTGACCACCCTATCATTGGTAGCTACCCTGAAGGCTACTATTTGAAAGGTCTAGTTTGTGAAGTCACCGACGATTAGAAATGAAAAAGCGCCCTCGTTGTTATAAGAACTTGGGCGCTGATTTCATTTATTGAATTGCCATAGGTTATACAAATAGCTTAGAAAGCGAGAAATAAACCTTACATTTTAAGAAGCGAAGGTTACGTCATTTGGGGAAAACCCACTATTATCTGAAAAGCCATTCGATAGATGCGGTGCAGACTCACATGCTTGCCCTTCAGTAACCTCCTCTTTACTCTCCAATTTTTTCCATACCATTTCGTGGAAATAAAATGCTACGGTATTAACCGCTGGCTCGACCAAGGCCACTGCACCGCCCACTATTAGGCTACCTGTTAGTAAGTAAGCAACGGTGAATGCAACCGAAAAGTGCATGACTGCAAAGGTAAATGTCTTTTTCATAATAATCGCTCTCTCAAAAGTTTAAATTTGTTTGCTTTCGCATTAATGAGAATTATTATCAATTGAGGATGGAAGTTAAAATAGAAAAAATTGAACGGCTTATTCGAAATACTGAATGAAAATAATGTCTCGTGTATTACGACTGAATGGGGCGAAGGGGGGAGCTTCGCCTAAGTAACAGAAAAGTGACTACTTCATCTGAGAAATTTCAACACCTATTATGCAACTAGACTCAGATTCAGGCTTACAGCGAACAACAGTCGCCAACGCGGCCAAAGAGGGAATTTGAGAACTAGATGATTCGATAGCCACACTCACCTGAGTGCCTACTTCAATCGAGGGTTCATCAACCTCTAAAGACATACCAGTAGCGCTGATATCTCTACACATTGCCTGCATGGTGCGGCTCGACTCATCGTCAGTAATTTGCAACTGACAAGGCGAATTTACCATCATCCTGAAAAAATTTCGCTTATCGTCGTATCCCAACATGTCTACATCTCCCGATTTTTAGCTTTACGCTTTCGACTACACTGTTGTTATAGGGTGATGACGATAACTTGTCAATCGAACTGTCCAAAATTTATTCAGCAATATTGTAAAAATGATATTGGTCTTACCTCAATCGTACGTTGAAACATAGCCATTGGGTAATTGCATTAGGTATTTTCTACTCTGTGAATGGGTCGATGCCACGACCGCTTGGTGGCGAGCGTGCCTGTTGTCATGAAAAAAATTGATGCATATACACTTAAGATCCTATTCGCGCCCTACCCCCTGCGCGTCAAATGGATATTTACCGTTCTCGGCCTTAAAAGTCCGCCAAATGAAGCGTAATGCGCTTCGCCGAAATCGGGTAAGCCGTTCCGAGTTGTTGCGCAAACAAAGAAACCCGCAGTTCTTCTATCATCCAGCGCACGTCATTAAGCGCTTGAGGCACTTTACCTTTGGGGTACTTGCTGCACGCTTTTTCCCATTCTTTAATCGACTTTTCTACCGTGACCTGATGCATTCTGTCTTTGTTAGGATCGATGGGAAGCTTTTCCAAACGGCGGGCTAGGCCCTTAATATAGCGATTCCAATCATCTAATCGGCTCTCGCCAATTTCAGAAACAAAACCAGGAAAAACTAGTGATGCCAAGTGGGCTTTGCAGTCACCTAGGGCGTTTATCATAGTCAGCGGCACATTACCTTTCATTTGCTTTTGGCATTGATGCGCGAGGGTAAGCCCCTGCTCCACTTGTTTGGCAATCTCTAACACTCTGTCATTAATGTTTGCACGAGCAATCTCTAAACAGGCTTCAAAATCGGCTTTGCTGCGAATGTCGGTGTTATTGGTTTTGCAGTAATCACTGACAATGGCATCGATACCCGCAAAAATACAATCATCAATTAGCGCCTTCACTTGTCCAAATGGGTTGAAATACAAACCCAGTTTGGCTTTGTTAGGTAATTTGCTTTGTAAGTAATTAAGCGGCGACGGCATGGCGTTCTTAATCAAGACGTTCACGCCTTGCTTATGCAGCACTTGGGCTTTATCTGCTTCTTCAATGAGCGCAATATCTACCTTATCGCCCTTTTGTACCAGCGCTGGGAACGCCTGAACTTCAAACCCGCCTACTTTCTGCACGAAGGTTTCTGGCAAGCTTTCGAAATCCCATTGTTCTATGTTATTTCGCTCTAACTCCGGTGTTGCGGCTTTCTCAAAGGTTTGTTTCACCTGCCCTGCACACTGTTGTTTAAGCGCGTGCAGGTCGTCACCTTTGGCAATGTCATCACCGTTGTCATTAACTACCGCAAAGTGCATTTTCAAATGCTTATCAAGCTGATCTAGATTCCACTCTTCGCTCTCAATAATCACGCCTGTCATTTTGCGTAGCTTATCGGTTACAGCTTCAAGCAAAGGCACCGGGCGGTTGTTTTTATCTGTTTCACTGATATCAGCAAGGCACGCTTCAGCAAAGTTGGGCGCAGGCACAAAGTTACGACGCAAGCGTTTAGGCAAGGTTTTAATTAACCCCACAATAAGGTCGTGCCTTAGCCCCGGCACCAGCCAATCAAAACCTACGTTATCAACTTGATTGAGCACAGGCAGCGGGATGACAACAGTTACGCCATCGTCTTCAGCGTTAGGTTCGAAGTTATAGCGTAGCGGCAGCGTAATATTGCCCTGGCGCCATACATCAGGAAACGCGTTCGCTACCGATTGCCCCGGCTGCTGTCGATATACGTCTTCTTCTTTAAACGTTAAATTGTCGTTGCTTCCGTGTTGCTTAAACCACTTCTTAAACGCCGCGTCGTTATTGGCTTCAACCGGAATACGCTTGGCATAAAAGCTAACCAGCTCTTCATCATCTACAATCAAATCGCGACGGCGAGTCTTTTGCTCAAATTCATCAGCTTGTTCCAGCAGTGCCTGATTTTCCTGTAAGAAGCTGTAATTGAGCTTAGTATTGCCCTCGACTAACGCTTCGCGGATAAATAGCTCGTGGCAACTTGGCGGGTCGATAAGGCTATAAACCTTCGCACGCTTCATCACTATGGGTAACCCGAACAAAGTTACTTTTTCAAAGGCAATCACCGCGCCGCGCTTTTTAGACCAGTGTGGCTCTGAATAGCTTCTTTGCACAACATGCTCGGCCAAAGGCTCTACCCATGCTGGGTCAATTTTTGCCACCATACGAGCAAATAGCTTAGAGGTTTCTACAAGCTCAGCTGCCATTACCCATTTGGGCTGAGACTTTGATAGCCCTGAACCCGGGAAAATAAGAAAGCGCGAATTACGCGAGCCCATATACTCGCGCTCTTTATCTTTAAAGCCCATGTGAGACAGCAAGCCGCTTGCGATGGCTTGGTGAATAGCCTGATAGTCGGCTTCTTGCTTTGAAATGCCAAAGCCCAGCTCAGCGATAGACTTTTTAAGTTGGCTAACAATGTCCTGCCACTCACGCATACGTAAATAGTTGATGAAATTTTGCTTACACCATTTGCGCAATTGGTTTTGACTCAGCGCGTTTTGTTGCTCTCTAAACGCCACCCACAAGTTGTAAAGACTGATAAAGTCAGAATCTTTATCGAGGTATTCGCTGTGCTTCTCGTCTGCTTGCTGGCGTTTTTCCTGTGGACGCTCTCGCGGATCTTGAATTGAAAGTCCCGCTGCAATCACCATGACTTCGCTAAGCGCGTTCGTGCGTTCGGCTTCAATCACCATACGAGCATAGCGAGGGTCGATAGGCAATCGTGCTACTTGACGACCTAAAGGAGTAAGCTGCATCTTGCCGCTTTGCTTGGTTTTCCGGTTATCTTTGCCTTTTGCGATAGCTTGAATTTCTTCAAGTAAGCGGAAACCGTCGTTGATATTGCGGTTATCAGGCGGCTGAACAAATGGAAACGCAGCGATATCGCCTAACCCTAAAGCAAGCATTTGCAAAATAACCGACGCTAAGTTGGTTCGTAGGATCTCTGGGTCAGTAAATTCTGGGCGGCCTAAATAGTCTTCTTCACTGTAAAGACGAATACAAATACCGTCAGACACACGGCCGCATCGCCCTGCCCGCTGATTCGCTGACGCCTGAGATATTGGCTCAATAGGTAAACGCTGCACTTTACTTCTGGCGCTGTAGCGTGAAATACGGGCAAACCCCGGGTCAATGACGTATTTAATGCCAGGCACCGTGAGCGAGGTCTCTGCCACGTTGGTAGCAAGTACAATGCGTCTGCCGCTGTGAGACTGAAATATGCGGTTTTGCTCTGCCGCCGACAACCTCGCATACAGCGGAACAATTTCAGTGTTGCGATAATGCTGTTTGCTCAAGGCATCTTGGGTGTCGCGTATCTCGCGCTCCCCGCTTAAGAACACTAAGATATCACCTGGCGCTTCACGCATTAGCTCGTCGACTGCGTTTACGATAGCGTCACTTTGATCAATATCGTCATCATTGTCTTCTGGCGCGTGGTAACGAATTTCTACCGGATAAGTACGTCCACTCACTTCGATAATAGGCGCATTATTAAAATGCTTAGAGAATCGCTCTGGGTCAATAGTAGCTGATGTTATGATGAGTTTTAAATCAGGGCGTTTATCTAAAAGCTGACGCAAATAGCCCAACAAGAAGTCGATATTCAGGCTTCGCTCGTGGGCTTCATCGATAATGATAGTATCGTACTGATTTAAAAAGCGGTCTTGCTGCATTTCAGCTAGCAGCATACCGTCGGTCATAAGCTTAACGTAGCTTCGCTCGCTCACCTGATCGCTAAAGCGAATTTTAAAACCCACCTTTTCGCCAAGCGGCGTGTTGAGCTCTTCGGCTATACGAGTGGCTACACTTCGCGCCGCTAATCGTCTTGGCTGGGTGTGGGCTATCATGCCATTTACACCGCGACCTAACTCTAAGCATATCTTAGGTAGCTGCGTAGTTTTACCCGACCCGGTCTCACCCGCAACAATCACCACTTGGTTATTCGCAATCGCCTCTTTGATATCTTCTTTTTTATCGCTAACCGGCAGCGGTGGGTATTCAACTTTAGGAAGGTTGTCTTTACGCCATTGGCGTTTTTCTATCGATGCATTGATGTCGCTTTCGAGCTTTTCAAACTGCGCTTTTAAGCTTTCTTCGCTAACCGCAATGTCACGTTTTGAAGCTTTGGGATTAGCAGCTTTTTTCTCCGCGCCTTTTCCTTCAACACCAGATGTATCATTCACTTTTTGTGCAAGCTGCGTAATGCGTCGCTTTAAACGAAACTTATCTGCGCTTAAACAATCGTCTAGTTTGTTGTAAAGAGGTTTTATAGCAAATGGTGAAGACAAAGTGACATCCTAAAGCGTGTATCTAATCATCAATAAAATTCGGGCGGTGATCCTAGAAGATACCGCCCTAAAAAGCCAGTGTGTTAAGCGTTACGAGAATTTAAGCGCTTTGGGTTAATTCATCGTCCTGGGGCGTTTTAAAACGGGGAAAACCGAACCAAATGGCCGCCACACCAAACACAAAAATCAGCATGGGATACCAGCAGTACGGCGTAATAGCTAATGGTGAAATACCCACTACGGCTGCGGCACTTAAAAGCTGCGCGCCGTAAGGGACTAAACCTTGGAAACTGCACGAAAAGATATCCAAAAGTGATGCCGTACGACGAGGGTCAACGCCGTATTTTTCATTCAGGTCTTTTGCAATTGGACCAGCGGTAACAATCGCAATAGTGTTGTTCGCCGTTGTAATGTCCAAAAAGCTAACTAAGCCAGCAATACTGAACTCAGCGCCTTTCTTTGACGTGACTTTACGGGTTAAACGCTCGATTAACCAGGTTATACCGCCGTTAGCGTGCATAAGTGCCACAATACCGCCTATGGTTATGGCAATCATCGCTAAGTCCTGCATCCAGCCCATCCCTTTTTGAATGCTTTGCATCATTGAAAGTGGCGTAAAGCTTCCTTGTAGCAAGCCTACTACGCAGGCACTGGCAATACCCACTGCAAGTACGCTAATGACGTTAAACCCTGTTAGCGCAAAAGCGATAATGCACAAGTAAGGCACTATGCGCCAAAAATCGTAGCTGCCGCCTTCAACGATGCCAGAAGTATCAACATCCACCATAAGCAGCAACGCCATGGTGACGATGCATGCCGGCACAGCAACCATTAAGTTTGCCTTGAACTTGTCTTTAAGCTGAACGCCTTGGGTACGGGTTGCGGCAATGGTGGTGTCTGAAACAAACGAGAGGTTATCACCGAACATTGCGCCCCCCACCACAATACCTAGCGCCATTTCTACCGGCAGCCCCAAACTTGTGGCAAGGCCTGCACCTATTGGCGAGAGCGCAGTGATGGTACCCATGGAAGTACCCATTGAAAATGATATGAAACAGCAAATCAAAAAGAGGCCTGGCAATATAAGTGCGGAAGGCACAAATTGCAGCGCCATATTAACCGTGGCATCCCGAGCGCCAATATCAATAGTTACCGCATAAAACGCACCGGCTAACAGGAAAATAAGCACCAAAAGAATAATGTTTTTATCGCCACCGCCTTTGCAAAACGTTTGTACTTTTTCAGAGAAGCTGACCTTTTTCCCTTTCGGGTTTAAACATAGGCCATACCCAGCGCTGATAAAAAACGCCACCAAAATAGGCATCGCAGTAATATCGTTTGTGGTAATTCCTGTCACTACAACAAGTATTACAAAAAGCAAAATGGGCGTTAAACCTAACGGGTTGGGTGCGATAGAATTTGGTGCAATGTCATTATTTTCGTGCACAGAAAACTCTCTTTTGGGTTTTATTGCGTGACAGCAAAGGTTTAAAGGCTACGCTGAAAAGCCACCTGCCGGTTGCGAGTGCGTAAAAAAAGCTTCAACCAACCATGTTGTGACGGTTTTTGACGGTGAAAAGCTAAAGCTGCAAAGGATAAAAGGTTTTTACGGTATTGAAAAGACATTTACTTTCCAATAATTAACTCATCTGCACGGTTCCAGACGCTACGATTGGATTTCGAGTTATTAAAGGAGTGACGCTACAACCATTTAGCCGTAGAACGCGACTGCCGCCCAGCTATTTTTAATAGCAGTGTTGCATAAATGTTTGGCATAAGTGTGTGGCATAGCTCTGTTACGTAGAAATATGGACAGGCGCTATCAGTCATTTACGTTAAATTCTAAGCTCGCTAGGGGTTTTACCTGTAAGCCGTTTTACCGTTCGTCGAAAGTTAGGTAAATCGTTAATGCCCATTGCATTGGCCGCCGTCTCGTTACTCACTTTGTGCACCGAAAGAAGTAAAAGTACATGATTGCGCTGTACTTCCTCGCAGAGCGCGCGATAGCTAGTGCCGTACTCTTTTAGTTTCCGCTTTAGCGTAGCCACACTGACGTTTAAGGTTTCCGCTAATTCAGGTAGTCCGATATTTGCTGCCTGTGTGTTGGAGGATGCATAAACATAACGCCTCACAAAATCAGGCAAAGACAAGCGATTTTGCAATTCAATAGAAGCCCCTTCTTTTGTTTGCGTTGCGCTGTTACTAACGACACCTTCCAGAGAAACATGTGATTCAGCAGAACAATCCGACTGAGCTATTAGCTCCAAAGGTTGGCGTAATACGTCTTTCTCAATGCAAATACTGTTAAAAGCGCGATTAAACGATAACTTAAGCCCAAGGTGGGTTTCGTAATCAGCAATATTTCTTGGTCGACTCTCGGTAAAAGAGAAAGATAAAGGAATTCGCTTATTCGCTATACTTTTCATAAGTGCAACAACGCTTGCGAATGCCACTTCAATGGAGAACTGAAGCTGTTTGCTGCTTACCCCTGTAAACTGAGGCACTAACATTATTTGGTCTGCGTTTTCAAAACGCTGAAACTGACATAGCGGTAAGCTACACCACCTAAATGTTGGGTGTTGAGTAAGGTGTAAAAGTAGCTGCTCAATATTTTCACATGTTTTAAGCACGTGCAGCGGACTAGCAAGCCACTGCGAAGCGAAAGCTCCACCCAATAAAAAACTGACATCATTACCTTTGGTTTGACTATGAACATTGACTAGCAGCGATGAATATTGGTTTATGCTTATTAGCGAATTGGGTTGTAACGACTCCTCAAAAATGCCTGTACCGCGCAAGAGTTTATTCTTATTACCGCCACGAGAGAGCGCCACATTAAGTACCGCCCGCACTAACCAATATCCAACGATGACTTTATTTTGGCTAGACATCACTACCTGCTCGCGACCAGCACTATCACTACCAGTGACACCCACGCCTAAATCATCAGCATCCCCTTTTGCAGAGACACCCATGCTAGATATGCGTGTTGAATGGTAGCGCCCAGCACCGGAAGCTGCATCTTCGTTTGCAGAATCTCGCAGTGCGTTAATTCGTGGTAACGTTAAATCCATTAGATATTCAGCGCAGGCTTCTTCGTGCACATACACAAGCTACTTTCACCAATCTGACCAACCTACGCTGCACTGTCATGAGAACGCTCAAGCTCAAAGAGCATGGTGTTTAGCACAGTCGCAAGGCGCTGATTAGGTAACAACGTTACTTGAGTACTGCGTGCGGTGGTATAAATGGCGTTGGCATTGAGACTATGTCTAAAAGCAAGGTGCTGAATACTTACTTTGATATCATTCAGGATGACATCGGCCTGCATGGGCGAGACGTCTGGCATCAAAATAGCAAACCTATCACCAGCGTAACGACACGCTAGATCTTGCTGCCGCAAATTCATAACCACCAATTGTGCAATGTCGTGCAGATACCTGTCGCCTTCTGTGTATCCATACTTTTGATTAAACTTAGAGAAGTTATTGATATCGATGATGGCAATTACAGCTGACTTTCCGGAATGCTGTAATTTATTTATTTGTGCTTTCCAATACTCTGCACGGTAAAGTTGAGTAATAGGATCGATAGCATCGTGATCCCGAACGTCCCATTCACGACGTCGTAATTGCAAATTTAACGCGCGCTGCTCTAGGTGCCACTGATACAGTGCCGCGGTCATTACTACCATACCCACAGCCGCAGGATAAGACTCAATCATGCTTAGCCAATAAGCCTCTTCAGGATAATGAAAAAACTCATCCAAGAAATCTAAACTGACTGAAAATAGAAAGAAGCCGAGTCCTACCGTGAGAAGGCTCGTTACTTTACCTGGAGGACGGCTGGCAAGCGCAGCTAGCATCCACGCCAAAGTTAAAAAAGCAATGCTTCCCTCTCCCACAATATCGAGGCCTGATATCACGGTGCTTTCTTTTGCATTGCCAAACATAAAAGCCAGGCAAACCGCCAACGTTACCACGCAAAACGTAAATACCAGCCAAAGCTTGTGATGCCTAAATTGTGTTGAATTTGTAAAGGTAAACATAGTGCTCTCTTTGGAAATCTCTTGAATTGGATACATCACGCGTTAGTCCGGCCACCGCCAGCGCTCATAACAAAACGAGAGTCTTGCCCAAATCTGATGAAACTGTCGAGGGTCAGTTTGGCTCAGCAATGTGACATCTTGATGGCAGCGAACTTTAGGAGCATAAAAAAAGACACATAAACCAAACAAAATCAGTAATTTAAGCAAGGGTCAATTTAGCTCAGCCAATTGCAAATAGGCGACAATTACCGATTGTGTACCGCTTGTTCCATCAAATCGTCATATAACTGTCATGCAGGATTCTTAGGGTACTCATTCACTTACTTAGCACTTATTCAAAACGCCTTTTTACTGCTTAATTAATTGGAAAATAAATGAAAATTAAAACCGCGTACTCTTCTCTAACACTTGCCTGCATAGCGGCAATGGGCCTTAGCGTCGCTATACCTGCTTCAGCTGCTGATGGCGTAATTATCGGTTCAGTAAAAGACACCGCACAGACGCGCAGCTATACCGGTGCTCAAATTAAGCTTAAAGAATTAGGACTGGTTACTGAAGCTGGCACAGACGGTACATTTCGGTTTCCCTCTATTCCAGAGGGTACTTACACGCTAGAAATTTCTTATCTTGGTGAGGAAACGGTTACGCAAGCGATAAAAGTGACGGACAACGGCATTGCGCGCGCAGCCGTGGAGTTTGGCAGCGGCGATACCATCGATGAGATCTTGGTACGTGGTCAACGAAGCGGTCAGGCAAGTGCCATAAACCAGCAGCGAACGTCAGATCGTATTTCGTCTATTGTATCCGCAGATGCCATTGGACAATTTCCAGACCAAAATGCTGCTGAGTCGTTACAGCGTTTACCTGGCTTGTCGATTGAGCGAGATCAGGGTGAAGGTCGTTTCGTCGGCATACGCGGTATCGACCCCAACTTGAATAACGTAACCATTAACGGCTTGAATATTCCCTCGCCTGAATCAGGCGTACGTTCAGTAGCCCTTGACGTTATTCCCTCTGAACTCATCCAAACGTTGGAGGTATCTAAATCGGTAACGCCCGACATGGACGGAGACGCCATTGGTGGTTCAGTCGCGGTGAAAAGCGTGAGTGCGTTTGATAAGGCTCGTGATACCGCGAGCATTACCGTGCAAGCCAGTCAAAATGATTTACGCGATGAAACCAGTCCAAAGCTTTCTGGTACGTTTACCAAGAAGCTTTCCCCTGAATGGGGGGTGGCTGGCGCCATTTCCTACTTTGACCGAGATTTTGGTTCAGACAATGTTGAAAGTAACGGTGACGATGAGCTTGAGCAACGTCACTACACGATCACTCGCGAACGTTTGGGGAGTGCGTTAAATATAGATTTTCGTCCTGACTTCAACAACCAATACTTTCTTCGCACACTTTACAGTGAGTTTTCTGACGACGAATACCGTCAAGGTAATATATTCACGTTCGATGGCGAAGACTCAGAAATAGAAAGAGAAAGTAAAGACCGCTTTGAAAGCCAGAGTATTTTTACTGTGGCGCTTGGTGGTGAACACCAATTAGATACCTGGAAAGCAAACTGGCAGCTCGGTTATGCAAAGTCTGATGAAGACGAGCCAGATGCACTGTATTACGTATTCAAAACCGAAAATGACAGTATCGACGCAGACTTAAATACTATGCGTCCAACCGTGTCACAAAACGCTGATGCCATGGACTTATCAACCTATGAAGTCGATGAGATCAGCTTTGAAGATAACTACACGAAAGATACCGAAACCAGTATTAAATTCGACGCCGCCCGCCCCATCAACCTTGGTGGTTATATCGGTGAGTTAAAAATTGGCTCGAAATACCGAAGCCGAGAAAAAGACCGCGACAGCAGCATCGCTATTTTTGATGGAGAATTCGACGACCTAGACGCTTCGCAATTCGGAGCTGCCAGTCCAGACTACTCTCTTGATGACTTTGGGCCTGGGCTTAATCGAAGTGAAATGCGTAGCTACTTTAACGAAAACCGCGAGAGCTTGGAATTAGACAGCCTAAATTCTGAAGTAGAGTCTCGTGGCGCGACCTATGTGAATGAAGAGGATATTTTTGCCGCTTATATCATGGGCAGCGTAGATATAAATAAACTTCATTTGGTAGCAGGTGTACGCTATGAACGTACTGACTTTTCTACATCGGGTATGCGAGTAGAGCTTGTAGAAAACGAAGAAACCGACGTGGAAGAAGTGGTAAATACGCCATGGGAAGCAGAGCGCGACTACGATCATTGGTTACCCAGTGTAAATGCCAGATACACTGTTTCAGATAAACTTCAGCTTCGCGCTGCCTACACCCAAACTATTTCACGTCCAAAATTTGAAGATGTGGCTGCGTTTCAAATTATCGAAAGTAAAACCGAAGAAGACGATGGCATTTTCGTTACAGAACGTGAGGCGGAAGTTGGCAACCCTGACCTTCAACCTTACGAAGCACAAAACGTTGATTTGTCGATTGAGTACTACCCGGGTGACATTGGTGTAATTTCAGCGGGGTTGTTCTATAAGACTATCGACAACTTTGTTGTGTATGCAGATGTTGCAGGTACCACTGGGTGGGAAGGCTTTGAAGAAGTTATTCAGCCAATTAACGGCAACTCTGCTGACTTGACCGGCTTGGAGCTTTCTTGGGTCAAAGCGTTTAATAACGGGTTTATTGTATCTGCAAACGCCACTTTTACCGACTCTGAAGCGACAACTTTCTTAGACGGCGAAACGTTCGAAACCCAATTACCGAATCAGTCTGATCGCATTGGTAACTTAACCATTGGTTACGAAGCGAATGATTTCAGCGTACGACTTGCCACCACGTATAAAAGTGAAAACTTTGAAGAGATTGACGGTGATATGCTGAGATTTGAAGATGACCATGTACAGATTGATTTCATGGCCCGTTATTACATTAACGACAGCATGCAGGTGTATTTCAACGGCATTAACCTAGGTGACGAGCCTTTCTATAACTACTTTGATACACGTAGTCAAAACGCGCAGTACGAGGAGTATGGCCGTACCTTCGAGCTAGGTTTTACTTGGCAGCTAAATTAATCACTTTTATTTGTTGTTAATGTTCAGGTGTTCGCAAGCTTTTTTCATGGGGCTTGCGCCATCTGCTTTTGAGAGTCTTTCATGCACGTTTTACCTACATTTCTCCCTACCACAAAGCCAACATTGGCAACCTTGTTTGCGGTTGCGTTTTGTTTCACTTGCAGCCTTACTTCAGAGTGTGTAGAGGCAGAGCAAACAAACCCAGTTCATTCCGTGGCAAAAACTAACGCTTTTAATAATGCGACCGCTACCAACGAGCAGTACTCACGTAATTATTATGCGCACACCACTATAGAAGGCTTATCGGTACCGGATAACGCGGTTTCTTTTTTAACGTTAGGTGATTGGGGCCGTAACGGTCACTTTTATCAAAAACACGTTGCTAAATGGCTAGATATTGCAAGTTACCAACTAGATGCAGAATTTATCGCCACCACCGGCGATAACTTCTACGACAACGGTGTAGCCTCAATTGATGACCCTTACTGGCTGTCTTCTTACGAAAACATTTACCATCAACCTCATTTATTCATAGATTGGTACCCTGTGCTAGGTAACCATGACTATCGAGGAAACTGGCAGGCGCAAATAGATTACAGCAATAAGAGTCGACGATGGGAAATGCCGGCGCAGTATTACAGCAAAACATTAATACTTGACGACGGAAGCTCAGCTCTCTTGTTGTTTATCGATACGTCGCCGCTAAACCCCGACTATGCAGGGGATGCTAAATACCAGGAAGCTTACTCACAAGGAGCGTCTGAGCAGCTTGTTTGGATAAATACTATGCTGGACAAAGAGCAATACACCTGGAAAGTTGTCATTGGCCATCATCCACTTTATTCAAGTGGTAAACGCTTCGGCAAAACAGACGCTATCAAAGACGTGTTAGAACCTATTTTTCACGAACATGGCGTAAACCTTTATATTGCTGGGCACGAGCACGACCTTCAACACAACCAATTACCCGGGGATGATCTGGTGCACATAGTATCCGGTGGCGGCTCAGAAGTGCGCCCTGTTGGTAACTACGACTTTACGCAATTCTCAAAATCGACGGGCGGCTTTGTCAGTGTGAGCATGACAGCTAAAAACATCTTCCTTAATTATATCGACCATAATGGAAAGACAATTTATACACATACAATGAATAACACCCACACAGCATCTTTGCCGAACACGACTCAGGATTAAAAATGACAATGAATAACAGAAAAACAAAAGGGCTGCTTCGCGCAGCAGCAAAGGCCGTCGTTTTTACCGGTGCTCTAGCCACACTTTTTAATTGTGCAGTTCAAGATAAAACAGACTCAAAAACCCAAAGCAAGTCTTCAGGCACTGTACTTAAGCTCACACACCTTAAAGAAGGTTTTAAGCAAACGCTTTATTACCAAAACAATGATCAAGCTAACGCTTACAAAGACACCCATGCTAGCAACACAAAAACTACAGCGCTTACAAAGACACCCATGCCAGCAGTGTCTTACAAAGACACCCATGCTATTGACCTTCAAATAAACGAGCATAAAGGCATTTCACTAACTAACAGCCAAGGTAAAACTCATTTTATTAAAGGAAGCTATGTTGTTGCACATGCTGAAGTAGCTAGCTCGGCGAACAAGCAATGGGTGTCTTTGGTAGTGTTTAACAACAACACGCAACAAATTGAAGCGTATCGCATATCTGTTGACACCATGGCGGTGCAACAGCAGCTTAGCGAACCCGCAAAAGGCTCAGAGGCCATATGCGCAGCAATGGGCGCGCAAGGACATCCGCACATTATCAATGTAGATGCAACGGGCACTCTCAATCAATATGAACTGCACCATGATCGCTTTTTGTCGCTACGCAGCTTTTCCATAGGCCCTGGCATTAAGAGTTGCAGTGTTGACCTTGTTTCGCAAAGCATCTATTTGGCCGACGAATTCGCCGGGGTATGGAAGGTTAACGCCAATATAGAGAGTGAGTTAGAGAAAACGCTTATTTTTCATGAAACAGATACACCAGTCGAAGGCGTGAGCGTCTTACCCTCAACTACCCTAAATTCAAACAGCAGCCTTGTTGGTTGGGTAAGCCCAGATAAAAGCGGCCTATGGCTTCAAAATCAATGTCATGCTGAATTCGTAACGTTAATGCGCGACGAAGATGGAACCGCTGAAAGCATAGAGCCTGAATTTATTCACTTAGCCACTTTTGAAAATAAAGAAGGGCCAGGAATTACTGTGGTAGTAGATGATGACGCATCGGGCAGGGTTTATTCAGCAGCACTGTCGGCTGATTCGGCCGCTGTATATTTTAACGATGGGTGTCTGGCTAAAAAAGGCGGTGTCGCTCAAAGCGACAAGGATATTCATATCCAACATAAGGTGGTCAAGGTTTTGCCCTCTGCGCAAACTCAGCCTGTACAAAACTTTGGTGATGCGGCTGATGACCCTGCTATTTGGGCAAATTCGCAGAGCCCTTCAGAAAGTCGCATCATTGGCACCGACAAAAAAGGCGCATTGGTTACTTACGATCTTTCCGGCCAGCAATTTCAAAGCCTGCCGATAGGAAGAGTCAATAATGTTGATGTCGGGTATAACGTTGCAGTAGCCAATGTGAACACCGCCAGCGCAGAAGAATTTACTGATATTGCCGTTGCTTCAAACCGAACACATAACAGCTTGTCTGTTTTAGAAATAGACTCTAGCGGTAAACTCAGACATTTAGGTGAGATTAAGACAACGCTAAGCGATATTTACGGAATGTGTCTTTTTGTCAATAAAGGGATAGCTCATGTGTTTGCAAATGATACCAGTGGTCGCTTCGAGCGATATGAATTATCAATCAACCAAGGCAAAGCCGTTGAAGGAAAGTTAAGTCAGACCTTTTCTCTTCCATCACAGCCTGAAGGGTGCGTGGTAGATACCCACACCAATACAGCTTACCTCGGAGAAGAGGCCGCAGGTATCTGGGTGCTAGATATCAGCTCTACTGATAATACACCTACATTTATTTCAGCAATAACCCCGCCAGTTGAAGCTGATATAGAGGGTTTGGCACTATTTACCGTTGATAACAAGAAATACCTCATCGCATCAAGTCAGGGCAATAACAGCTACGCCATCTATCACATACATGAAGAAAGCCCTAAAACGCTAACACTTATGGGGCTAGTTGAAATTGCTGCTGACAGGACAAAGCAAATTGACGGGGTATCGGAGACTGACGGACTGGAAGCAACGAATGCCGACCTTGGCGGTGCTTTCACCGAAGGACTTTGGGTTGTACAAGATGGCCGAAACGTAATGCCAAGCCAAAATCAAAACTTTAAACTGGTCGCAGGTTCAGCGCTTAAAGATGCCATAAGGGAGCTAGTAGAACCTCAAGACTAAGGGCAAGCGATTTGAGTGACGAACTTATTGCTGAAACAGAGCTGCGCCTTGCAGGCGCAGCTCGCTAACACATGTCCAATTTCGCATTAGCGCGCTGATAGTGATTAAAAGGAGCGCAAACCTGATAAGGGCTAGCCAGCTCTCTGATAGCCATCGTTCAATTGAACGTCGATGGCGCGTAGCACAGCCGTTCGGTTAATTGAGCCTAATAGCACACCATCATCATCGACGACGGGGTAAACCCGTGGTTTTTCCTTAAGCAGCAATTGCGCTAGCTCTATTACTGACATGTAAGGTTTCACCGACACCACCGGCGTTTTCATGATTTCCCCTACCCTACAGATTTGCTCGCGATAATAGCTTGACGCAATCATTTGAGCGATACAGTCTTGCTCAGACAAAAAGCCTACCACTTTTCCTTTACTATCGAGTACCGGACCACCACTTTGCCCACTGGCTAACAACGCTTCGACAGCCTGCGCAACGGGCATATCGACATTAAGCTTCACTGGGTGAGTATTCATATAATCACTGACTTGCAACGATTCCATTTTCAATTCTCCAGCCGTGGCGCCTAATGTGACCGATACTGCGACTTATTTGGCGTTACGGCACTTCAATTATTTTTAACCACATGTGAAAGCAACTTTCCCCCACACTTTAAGATTAGACCTTTCGTTGCGTACAAGCCAGCACATTTAACATTAAAATAACAAATAGATTTTTCAGTGGTTAGTCTTTGTAGATTGCCACTTTCACATTACCATTTACATCAATGCTAGCGCGGTACATACCCGCAGAATTAAATGGCATTGCTACGTTGCCTTTTGCGTCAATAGCAATTACACCGCCATCACCACCAGCGTTAACTAACACGTCGTTCACCACGGTATTCGCAGCGTCGTTCAACGACAAACCTTGGTACTTCATTCGGGCACAAATATCAGCCGCCACGTTGTACCGTATAAAATACTCACCATGCCCAGTGGCCGATACCGCACAGCTTTCATTGTCGGCATAGGTGCCTGCACCAATTACGGGGGAATCTCCAATACGCCCGTATCGTTTAGCCGTCATTCCGCCAGTGGATGTTCCTGCGACAATGTTACCTTCACTATCCAACACCACAGCCCCGACGGTGCCAAAGCGTTCATTGCCTCGCTGTAAACCGTAACCATTTGAAGCTTGCTGCATACGCGCTTTCGCCTTATCTAAGGCCTGCTTGCGAAACTCAGTATCAAAAACGCTATTGTCTACCTGCTCAAGGCCGTTTTCTTTTGCGTAGTCTTCAGCCCCTTTACCGGAAAGCATAACGTGTGGAGATTCATTCATTACCAGTAACGCCGCCTCAATTGGGCTTCTTATCGTTTTAACGCCCGCTACAGCACCTGCATTTTTGCTGCCGCCATGCATAATCGACGCGTCAAGTTCGTGCTCACCGTTGAAGGTATACACCGCACCAATACCAGCGTTGAACAACGGCGAACTTTCAAGAATTTTGATGGTTTCTACTACCGCCACTTCACCTTTTTCGCCTTCCTGTAACAATGTGTAACCATGCTTTACCGCATGAGTTAATACCTTTTTGTAGTCCGCTTCTTTCTCTGGCGTCATCGATGATTTTAAAATGGTGCCTGCACCGCCATGTATAGCGATAGCTACGGGTGGTTTTCCTTGCGGTTCGAGATCAGCCGCAAATGCTGGAACACTTGTGAAAGCTAAAGAAACCGCCAGGGTGCTTATGGTATACAGAGTGCGGTGAATCCTATCTGGTTGGCAAGATAAGCGAGATGAAAACAAACGGGTTACTCCTTTAATAAAAAATACCGCTTCAAGTAATGATGTATGAAGCTAGTGCGTGGGACGTTATTATCCTATTCACAATAGCTTACGATGACACAGAAACGACAGACAAGCTAGGCCACCTCAAGAAGCTCTAAAAAGGTATTAAGACGTCGCCAATGGAAGGGAGCTGCGCTTTTACTTTCACCCAATCGGCGACTTTTGACAACTCCCATAAGGCTTCGAATTCTTTTTGCAGCTGCACAGCGCCAATATCAGCTGACATGCCTTTAAGTTTAAGCGACAAAACTTGCACTTGCGTAAAATCTTGCCCTTCAACTGCCTTTTCCAAAAGCTTAAATTTCTCTGGGGCGTTTTGTGAATAAAGGTCACACACGCGAGTAAAAAGTGCCTTGTCCCCCATAATACGTTCGATAGCATCGTCTTTTTGCCAGTATTCATCACTTAAAGCGTTCAACCTCTGGTTTGGCTCTTTCTCGGGTTTAGCTGAAAGCTCACTGGGTTCAGCGTTTGCTAGGACATCGTCGCTCATATTATGTTTCCCTGTTTCATTGAAATCATCGGCTGCATCAACACGCTGTTTAACTTCATTATCTATCGCACTGAGTAGGCTATCCACCAGCGGTGGATTGTTCTCATCATAGATACCTTGTTTTGCATTTTCTAAAGCCGGGCTTTGGATACCAATAATATCGGTGCTTACCAGTGATGTAACCTGGTGAACTAGCCACTGCCTCACTTTGGGTATGAGTACATCAGCAATTATGGGTTTAGTGGCAAAGTCGTTCATTCCCGCCTCTAAACACTTCTCTTTTTCACCAAGCATAGCGTTTGCAGTCATTGCAATAATCGGCACATTTACATGCATCATCCCTGCTTTCCCCTCACGAATAGCGCGGGTAGCCTGGTAGCCATTCATGTTTGGCATTTGGCAATCCATTAATATACTGTGGATTTTGCGTCCTTTACTTTTACATTTTTGAAGAAAAGCAATCACTTCTTCCCCGTCTGCGCAGGTAAATAACTTAGACGGTAAACACTCCAATACACCTTTAGCTACCTCTCTATTAATCATGTTGTCGTCAACAATAAGAAGACGTGTGTCCTCTATAGAGAAAGGTGACGCACCTGCATCTTGTTCACTAGGAGTGTCAACTTCCTGTTTATCACATTCGCTTTTTGCCTTGGCATCTACTTTTATCCTGCCATCGGTTTGAACGGCATCTAAACCTTGTTTTAACGTAACAAACGTAGAGCGAAACAAGGGCTTGGGTAAATACAATGGGGTGAAATGCGTAAACTCATAAGGTGCCCCCTCTAGCTTTTGAAGAATAAATACCATAGGCATGGTGCTAATATCGTTACCCCTAGCGTGGCGCTGCCAAATCTTGTCAATTTCACCAATTAATGCGCTCGATTAAATCGAAAAACTGATGGTTGATATCCAGTTTCCCAGCCTCTATTTTTGACAGGTCAAGTACATCATTTATCAGCACGCTTAAGTTATTACAGCTAATCTCCATCATGGAAACCAGTTGCTCCGCTTTTTCATTAAGCGGTTGCCGCTTCAATAATGCAAGAGAACCAACCACACCGTTTAGAGGGGTGCGCATTTCATGACTGATGTTGGATATAAAGGAGCTCTTCACCTTACTGGCCTTACGAGCCTCTTGCGTTGCTTCTACCAGCTCTTTTGTTCTGCTCACCACTTTTTCTTCAAGCTTTAGGTTTACTCGTTCTATGGCATCCTTCGCCTTATGTTCGTCTGTAACATCGCGGATGACGACGGCAACACCAGAGAACTGTGACTGTTCGCCCCAAATCGTTGACGCAGTTATCAATAATGAATGTTCATATTTTTCATCATCAACGTAAGGCTTTGTAAAGGTGACTTGTTTGCCTCCTTTAGCAAGTACATCTTCAAGCCCTAGCAAAGACAATGGCTTAAAAGACGAATAGTGTTGGTTAATGATTACCTGAGAAGGGATGCCAAAAAGTGACTCGGCAGCTTTATTCCAGCTTTTCACTATGCCCATTGAGTCGACACTAAATATAGCGTCCTTTGAAATATCAACAATAGCGACGGACTCACCGCGCACTTTGGCCAGTTCAATATTCTTATTATTGCTGCGATACACGAACAGCAAAATGCTTATGAAAATAATTGAAACGATACCAATTACACTATAAACACTTAAACGTTTTTCGTTTATTAACGCGCTGACTTGGTTTTGAGGTAGCAGTATGTGAAGGTAAAAAGGCGTGTGACGATGTCTTGCTCCTATAGCAAACGCCCGAGAAACCGCGAATTGCAGACCCTGCGGTTCACTTTGAGGCATTATTTTCGAGCGCCCAATACTTTGTGTTACTGAGAACTCGCTCTGCCAAGTTACTGCGGGATTTAGGTCTTTAGAAAACGATTTTTGACTGTCAGGGTGTAACACGAAATATCCATCTTGGTCAGTGACATAAAGTGCCTGACTTCCCATTAATGCTTTAATCATTTGGGAGAGCAAATACTGCGCATTGACGTTCATAATAATGAACCCGTAGCGCTCTCCCTCATCGCTAAGAATTGGTAAGGATAAACGAATCACACTTTTATAAGGGTACTCAAGCTTGCCATGTTCCCGATTCAAATTGATATCAGATATATAAAACTCGTTCTTGTCACTTTTTACACTTTCAATGAAGTAATCGCGAGACGCTTTTGCCTGCAAATCAGCGTCGCGAGCAATTAAAACGCTCCCCCCCTTGCGCTCAACCCTTATAAATTCGGCCCCCTCTTTATCGGCCTTTATTACTCTTAACTGGTCTATTTCCTGGTTATTTTCGATAAAGGCAACAAAGATAGTTTCTAGGCGATGCTTCCATTGAACAAGAGTAGTGCCGTCTTTAGGGTCTACATTGCTATTCTGAGTTGCACGAACAATACCGCTTATCGGAGGTGTTTGATGCAAAAAATTTAGCGCATTGAGATATTTTACAACCTGCGTTTCTGCTACGTTTTCTGCATTCAACGCACTTTTCTCTAGCGTCTTAAAAGCTTGGCTTTCAGCCGTTGCTTTAATGTTGCTCTCAAACAGACTAACGACCAGCACAATTAGCGTCGCAGCGAGCGCGATGGCTACCGCAAACGTGCTTTTCGCTTCATTAAAAGCAGGTTTTGATGGTAGGAACGACAAGCAGGTAATTTCCGTATAACTTGTAATAACTCAAAGCTAGTAAGGGTTTTCTTGTTACGCAAGTTGACGGAGTAAAAATCACTGAAGGCGCCGAAAGTCGGAGCACTTACAGCACAAAAGCCAAATTTATATATTCTGCTTTAAACCTTTGGTATATAAAATCAACAGCATTTGGTATTCAATTTCTTGCGGTGTACACTGCGTGCAATATTTTTTTGATAAGCACAGGTGGTTATGCACGCACCTACATTTTTGTGGTACGACTTCGAAACATTTGGCACAAGCCCACAAAAAGATCTTCCATGCCAGTTTGCCGCGGTAAGAACGGATATGGATTTAAATGTTGTGGGCAAGTCCATCAATATTATGAGCGCCATTGCCAATGATTACCTTCCTCATCCAGAAGCCTGTTTGGTGACGGGCATAACACCTCAGCAAACGATAAGGGATGGATCGAATGAGGCTGATTTTGCTGCGCGAATTTACCGAGAAATGTCGACCCCAAATACCTGTAGTGTAGGGTTTAATAGTATTCGATTTGATGACGAAGTGTCGCGCTACTTATTTTACCGTAACTTTTACGATCCCTACTCACGAGAATGGCGCAATGGGAATAGCCGTTGGGATATAATTGATGTAGCAAGAGCATGTTATGCATTAAGACCTGATGGGATCAATTGGCCGCAGCGAGAAGATGGCACGCCTAGCTTCAAACTTGAGTCGCTTACCGAAGCAAATAATATTGGCCACGAAAACGCGCACGACGCGCTAAGCGATGTTTACGCAACTATATCACTTGCCAAATTGATAAAAGAGAAGCAACCCCGTTTATTTGAGTACGCGCTTTCACTTCGCAATAAACACACGGTAATGCAGCAAATTGACTTGAGCAAACCCTCTGTACTTCTGCATATATCGTCGAAATTACCGGCATCACAGGGTTGCTGTACCTGGGTGATGCCCATCGCAAAGCATCCTACCAATTCAAATGCCATCATTGCCATAGATTTGTCGCATGATATCGACAGCTTAATAAACGACTCAGCCGAAGACATTGGTCAGGCGCTATATGCGCCAGCAGATGCATACTCTGACGCAAAAGAGCGACCTGGACTGAAACTTATCCATATCAATCGCTCGCCTTTCATCACAACGGCTAAAGCCATGACGGAAGAAAACGCTGTCAGATTAGGGCTTGACCGTGAACATTGCCTTAATAATTACAAGACGCTTGCAAGCAAACCTGAGCTCGTAGCTAAGCTTGTTGAGGTATACAACAAAGAAGTCAGCAGTCCAGAACCTGATGTAGATCATGCTCTATATAGTGGTGGTTTCTTGAATGACGAGGATAGACGTTGGTGCGAGAGTGTTATCAATGCAAAGCCTGATGACCTTGCAACGCTTAGCGAAAACACTCAGCACGAGGGATTGCGCAAACAGCTGTTTAGGTATCGGGCACGAAACTTTCCAAATACGCTTACCGCAGATGAAATGACTAAATGGCAGTATCACCGCCAAGCACGGCTAACAGATCAAGCGTTTGGTGGCTCGATTACCTTAGAAAGCTACATGATGAGGCTTGAGTCTTTGGCGCACGAACACAGCGATAATCCTGACAAGCAGGCTATATTACGAGCGCTCTATCAATATGCTAAAAACCTTTGACGGAGATTTTATAACATCATAAATTAAACCTGCTTGGACAAAGGCGGTAAAGGATAAAACCTAGTCAAGGAATTGGTAAACTCCGCCGATAAGAACAATACACGTGCGCAAGGGAATAAGATGTCATGAACGGCGTAACAATAAGTCTCGATAAATCAAGAACCTACATCAACATCATGCTAAATCCTTCTGAGTTTACGTCAGAGGTTGACAGTCGTGAAGTTAGGCAGCAGTTAGAAAGCGGTGAAACTAAGCGTCTTTATGTGTCAGAGAAATCGCTCAAATCTGCCTGCGACACGGCGAACCATTACTTTAAAACGGGTGATGGTACCGTGGTTCAGGAACGTATAGGCGAACGAAAAAATGCAGAAGTTGAATTTCGTTTGCCTGAAGATGGCATGGTGGCAAATTTAGTGCTTACCACGCCATACGGCGGTAAGCTCCCTTCCCTCGCAACAGTAAAGTCGTTAGCCGTTAAAAATAGAGTTGTTCGCGGTGTCAGCACTAAAAAAATAGAAGCAATGCTGAAAGCAGCTAGAAATGCAGCGCCCGGTACAGTTTTAGAAGAAACCATTGCCAAAGGCCTTCCCGCTAGAAATGGCAAAAATTCTAAATTTGTTCCACTTGTCCCCAACGCGCTAGAACGCGTGCTTAGGCCACAAACCAACGAAGGCGAGCGGGTTGATATGCGTAACTTAGGCGAAGTCATTTGCGTGAAGGTAAACACGCCTGTTCTGCGCCGTACACCGCCGACAAAGGGCCGTACAGGCTTTGACGTGAAAGGAAACACTATTCCTGCTGTTCAAGGAGAATGGATAGATTTCAAAATGGGGACAGGAACGGTAGTGTCTGACAGTGACGCAAACCTATTAATATCGTCAATTTCAGGAATGCCGAAATACCGCGATCAAATTATGAATATTGATGACACCTTTATCTGTAACGGCGTGAACGTTGGTACAGGGCACATAAACTATGAAGGTGCTGTATTAGTCAATGGCGATGTTACCGAAAAAATGCAAATCAAAGCAGCGGGTGATGTCACAATAAACGGCTTTGTTGAATCGGCTTATATTGAATCTGGTGGCGATATCATTATCACTGAAGGCGCCATGGGAAAGGTGAATGATAAGCAAGGTGACTTTCAGTGCAGATTAGTGGCAGCGGGAAGTATTCACGTTCAGCATGGGCAAGGTATCGATATCCAGTGCTCTGGTGATATTACTGTCGGAAGACAACTTGCCTACAGCCGCCTGCGCTGCGGCGGAGCGGTAATTGTGGGGCAAATTGATAAGCCTATGGGGAATCTGTTTGCTTGTGACATTATAAGCCAAGACCGTATTGAAGCGGGAACCCTAGGCGCCGTCTCCGGCAGTACTTTAAAAGTTGATTTCAGCCCTGGTTTTAATCAGTTGTTAGAGCGAAAAGACTCGCTTGACGAACTATTAAGACAAATTCGCGAAAACAACTTAAAACACAAAGAGAAGATTGATTTAATTCAAGCCAAAAAAATACCTAAAGAGCTGCAGCGTAAAGCCGCTGAAGCCCTTGAGCTTTTTAACAACGAAAGTGCATTACTTGAGTGGTTAGAAAACAAAGCAAATGATGTAAAAGCAGCGAAAGAGCACTATCAAGCAGATATCAAGCTTATTGCTAATAAAAGGCTCTACCCTGGTGTTTCTGCCAAGTTAAATAACAGAAACTGGCGTTCTGAAAGGGAATATGACCGCGCTAAAATTCATTACGACTCTCACCAGTGGCATTATGAGCCAATCATTTAGTTAGCGCTTAGCTTTAATTGAACCTTTTAAAGCTGAGCTCCTTTCGATTTTAATCAAGTCGTTTAATTCTTATTCTCTACTGAGCAATGCTCACGTTACCATAGCCTTGTCGCTTAGATTGATATACGGCTTTAATGGTGCGCTCCAGCCAATCGGGAAACTCTTCTGCGTCTCGCAATTCAGACATACCAATAGCAACATTGAATTTATCCCCTAAAAGGAAGTGCGCAAGTAGGCATTCAAGTAGCCTGTCTGCGAGGATTTTTGCTGAATCTAATTGGGTCTGAGGGCAAAGCACCACAAACTGCTCCCCATTGAATCGAGATACAACGTCTACCTCTCGTACCGTATTAAGGCAGTTGTGGGCTACCGCTTTTAACGCTTCTTCTCGAATAGACGGATCGTGCTTATATAAACCTTCATCAACAGGCGTTAAATCGATAGCGATTAAGGTTGCAGTAGTATGGAAACGATGGAAACGTGAAATCTCTTCTTCCGCACGTTGGATCATATGATTGCGATTGTACAACCCAGTAACATTGTCGTGTGCCGAAAGAAAACCTAATGTTTTGTTTTTTTCCAGCAAATTAGCTTGGAGCGCGCTTATCTCCTCATTCTTTTGCTGAATTATGCGCTTGTACCCACCAACATGACGGTTTCTCGAAATAAGCCAAAGCAGCCCCATCAATACAATGATAGAGCTCAGTATCATGACAGTATAATTGCGGCTGTATCGAATTTGCACATTATTCCATTGTTTATAAATTTCTACTTTTCGCGTCTCTGGAATGCGTTCTATTGCGGTGTTTAATTTGTCTACCAAGTAGCTGTAAGACTTGTTGATACCGAATGCTAGAGAGTCAAAAGGCTCTGCGTAACCTACGATGTCCAAATCTTCGAGTTCAAGATTGTTAATGTGCATATTCACGCTCATTAAAGAGCCTACCATCACATCAAATTCACCGTTTGCTAGTTGCTTTAACCCCTCTTCTTCAGAAGGGATGAGCTTTAGTCGCAGACCAGGATAATAGCGCGAAATATACTCGACCTGACGATATCCCTGCACTATCCCAACTGTGCGGTTACCAATGCCGGAATAACCTTGTAACATTGGCATACCTGCACGGGCAACAAGCACGTTGGGCGCTTCAAAATACGGCATACTGAAATCTAAAAACTGCTTGCGGTAGTCGGACGTGTTCAACATAGGAATAACTTGGCATTTGCCTTGTTGAACAAATTCTAAGCTTTCCTGCCAGCTTTGTGTTGGGACGAGCTTAAACTTAAGGTCAGCAAGTTCAGCGATAAGCTGCATATATTGGGCTGAAATACCAACGTGAATGCCATTTCTAATCGCTTCATAAGGCGCCCAGTTAGGGTCGATACAATAGGTTACTTCACTTGCTTTTTGAGAGGCTGATGGTTGCTGGGATTCCGACTGTGAAAGCGTACTAAAGAAAGTGGTTACCAGTAACAGCACTGTGCTGAGCAGGTTTTTTCTTATTTTTTTCAACTGCACACCCAAAAATTTTAAATAGATCAACAACAAATCAACCGCGGAGTATTAAGGGTAAATTCAAAAAATGCAATAAATTCGCTTATTACATCATTCTTTGACTATGTAACACTCTGTCGCTGCTTGAATATAGCCTGATCATATCGTTTTTCTTTTATAATTGCTGCCAGTGACATAACGGCTTTTTCAATATCAGCAAAACTCAAATACAACGGCGCAAAGCCAATGCGAAGAATATTAGGTGCACGAAAATCGGCAATAACACCTTGTGCAATCCATGCTTGGCAAATGGCATAGGCATCCTCATGTGCAAAGGCAATTTGGCTTCCTCTGTTATCCAGCGGCGGGCTTACAACTTTGAGTTCCTCTAGAAGACTCGCCCTTTTAGCCTCAACTATGAAAAATGCCTGTAATTTTTTCGACTTTTCGTCGATAGCCTTCAGTGACACATCATCGAACACATCAAGTGCTGCATCTAAGATGCTCATTCCGATAATACCCGGCGTTCCGCACAGGTTTTGTTTAACAGAGGTATCGGGGGTGTAATCGGGAGAAAAAGAAAATGGCGAGTTGTGCCCCATCCAACCAGATAACGGCTGTTTGTACCTAGCCTGATGGCGACGAGCAACATAAACGAAAGCTGGCGCACCAGGGCCGCCATTTAAGTACTTATAGGTGCAACCTACAGCAAAGTCTACGTTACAATCATCTAGGTACACAGGGAATGCCCCAGCACTATGGGCCAAATCCCACAGCGTCAGAATTCCCTTACTTTGCGCCTGCTCAGTAATAGCTTTCATATCAAGCTTAAAGCCACTTCTAAAATTGACTTGGGTTAACATTAGTACCGCAATATCGTCGGTCAGCTGAGTGCTAATATTACTTTCATCCACATATCGAATACTGTAATCATCGCCCAATAAATCCAGCAAACCTTGCACCATATAAATATCGGTGGGGAAATTATCCCTTGTTGTCGCGATCACTTTTCTTTCGGGGTGCATTTTCAATGCAGCGCTAAGTACCTTAAAAAGGTTAATCGAAATCGAGTCGCAACATATCACTTGCCCTTGTTTCGCACCGACGAGCGTACCTATTTTGTCACCCACCTGTTGCGGTAATGAGATCCACTGATGTTTATTCCAGCTTGTAATAAGACTTTCACCCCACTGCATTTTGACCACCTCACTTGCCCGCTTTTCTGCGTTTTTTGGCAATGGTCCTAGTGAATTACCGTCAAGATAGATTGTATTTTTTGGCAGTAAAAACCTTATTTATCATGTTCACCTAAAACCTCAAGTAAAGCATCAAAGGATGATGAGTCGGGGTGGAGCCAGTCGAAATGCCCACCGTTTGTTATTATTCTATTTTTTGCGCCGGGCATTGTAGCGTGGTGTTCGGGAACAATGCTATCTTCATTACCTTGCAGTAAGGTGACGGAAGGTTGAATGTCAGTTGCTACTGGCGTGGCCAGTTGGTACTCGTGTTCCTTTTCAGAGGGTAAGCCCTGCATAAATTGAGGCGTAGCGGTCTGACAGCTATTTTCTCCAAGTGCATAACTTTGCACATTTGTGATAGCGGCAAGCCCTATCACCTGCTTGATGTTTTTGCCTAAATCACTGCGCGAAAGTTGCTGTGCAGCAAGCAAGGCAAGATGGCCACCTGCTGAGTGACCTACCACAAAAATATTGCGGTAATCATCTGCCGTAACTATTTTTTCTAGCGATGCTTTCACTGCTTTTGTTACATCATTCAGGCTACCAGGCCAGCCACCACCCTCATCGCCGACACGCCGATACTCTATTGCAAAGACACCCACCCCTAACTCCGCCAACGCGTTATAAAATCCTTTAGCATGGTCGTATCCGTATGCATTTAGCCAGCATCCACCATGCACAAAAATTATGGCGTCCCCAGCAACCCTACTCTGAACACCATTGCGGCCATGCCACATATACACTGTCTGAAGCGGGTCTTCGCCATAACTGAACTGAGAATCATGCTCCCTCATTGGCAAGACACCCAAGGCAGAATATGGAACCTGAGTCAGGAAGTGCGAGTTTGCATTCGAGTCTGGGTTTGGATGGATATTGGCGTGGGTGTCATTCGAAGAAACATTCAAGGGCGACTTCCGTTGATTAATGTGGGTGTCTTTGTAATTTAAGCTTGTTTGAGAGACATCCATCGCAGAAGAAGCAGCGACGTTAGCGTGAGTAATCGGCGTTGAGTCTGAATGAGTGTCATTCGAATCATCATTCGAACTAGAGCTCAGTTTATTGATGTGGGTGTCTTTGTAACTTAAATTGATATCCACTTTCTGTATTGGCATCGCGTGAGTATAAGTTACAGGTGCAAAAATAATGAGCACCGTTAAAATGGCTGTACGGACTGGGTTGAGAGGGAATTTCATATTTGTCGATTTTATTTTTATTGAACCACAGAGTACCAGCGATGTGATGGTACTCCATGATTAATTTTTTGACATATTTACGCTCGTTTCAGCCTATAGCATTTCAATTGCAAGCGCTACGCCTTCACCACCACCAATACATAAAGATGCGATACCTTTGCGACCACCGCGTTGCTTAAGCGCGTGAACTAGTGTTACCAAAATGCGTGCACCAGAGGCTCCAATTGGGTGACCCAATGCACAAGCGCCGCCTTTAACGTTTACTTTACTTTCATCTAGTCCAAGCTTCTTGACTGCCAACATGGTTACCATGGCAAATGCTTCGTTAATTTCGAAAAGATCGACTTCTTCTTTCGTCCAACCTGCTTTATCCAGCACTTTTTCCATAGCGCCAACAGGCGCAACGGTGAAGTTTTCAGGTTCAATAGAATTTGTAGCGTGAGCAACCACGCGCGCAAGCGGTGCTAGACCAAGTTCATTTGCTTTGCTTTCGCTCATTACAACCAGTGCCGCTGCACCGTCAGAGATTGAGCTTGAGTTAGCAGCCGTGACCGTACCGTCTTTTTTGAAAGCCGGTCTTAGTGTTGGAATTTTTTCTGGGCGAGCGGAACCTGGGCCTTCATCGGTATCAACAACAGTATCGCCCTTACGAGAAGAAACTGTAACAGGTACTATTTCATCGACGAAAGTTCCGCTGTTTATTGCTTCATGTGCCTTCGAAAGCGAGCTTAGTGCAAACTCATCCATTTCACCGCGAGAAATATTTTCTTCATCAGCAGTATCCTGCGCGAAGCAGCCCATTGCTTTGCCGTCATAGGCATTTTCCAGACCGTCTAGCATCATATGATCAAGTACTTGACCATGGCCCATACGATATCCCGTTCTAGCTTTAGGCAACATGTATGGCGCATTACTCATGCTTTCCATTCCGCCTGCCACGACTGCTGTCGCACTGCCTGCTTTAATTAAGTCGTGCGCCATCATTACCGCTTTTAAGCCCGACCCACATACTTTGTTGATAGTTGTCACACCTGCACTAAGCGGAAGCCCCGCCCCCAGTGACGCTTGTCGCGCCGGAGATTGACCAAGACCAGCAGGTAATACACACCCCATGATGACTTCATCAATTACAGAGACATCCATCTCTTCACAGGCTGCTTTAATCGCAACTTCTCCAAGTTTGGTCGCAGCAAGCGAAGACAAATTACCGTTGAAACCACCCATTGGTGTGCGCTTAGCCGCGACAATAACTACTGATTCGTTACTCATAACCGTGCCCTTAAAATTCATTTAAATTATAGAGTTAAGTGAAGAAAACCACGTAGATGTATACAAAAGTAAACACCCCTAACAGCTACAACGCTTTACCTTCACCATGAAAAATTGACGTTAGCAAAATGTTACTTTACCTTAACGTAAAATGTAATTAACGTTAACGTAAACCTGTACTAAGTATGTGTCAACCAAACACTACGTTTTAATATAGCGGTATATAAAACCATCTACCTTAAAACGATAGTGCTATTGCAATGACACCCAACCTAATACAGAGAATTTAATTACAAAGACACCCACGTTAAAACAAGGGTGTTAAACAGCGCTGAAATACAAGGTACGTGTAATGAGCAATTACGACGACGAAACAACATATGCAATAGGCGAACTCGCTCGAGAGTTTGACATTACTCCTCGTTCAATTCGTTTTTACGAAGAACAAGGCCTAATGTCACCGTCAAGAACGGGACAAAATCGCGTTTATCTGAACAAAGATAGAGTGCGCTTAAAGCTGATCTTGCGAGGAAAACGACTAGGATTTTCCCTTGCTGAAGTCAAAACACTGTTCGACATGTACGACACCAACCCCAATTCGGCTATTCAGTTAGAAGCCATGCTTGAAATGACTGAACAGAAAAGAGCGGTGCTTAAACAGCAGTTAGAAGATATCCAGATGTTAATGACTGAACTGGATGATGTTGAAGCACGTTGCCGTGAAGAACTCGCAGAACTCAAACGAGGAAATATCGCATGAACACCTCCTACCCTACTTTAAATTTTGGACTTGGCGAAGACATCGAGATGTTACGTGATCAGGTCTATCAATTTGCACAAAATGAGATTGCTCCTCTTGCTGAACAAGCAGACGCAGATAACCAATTCCCAAACCAATTGTGGAAAAAACTTGGCGATATGGGCCTATTGGGCGTTACTGTTTCAGAGCAATACGGTGGCTCTGATATGGGCTACCTTGCGCATACTATCGCAATGGAAGAAGTTAGCCGCGCATCAGGTGGTATCGGTTTGAGCTATGGCGCGCATTCCAATCTTTGTGTTAACCAAATCTTTAAAAATGGTAATGATGCTCAGCGTGAAAAATACCTGCCTAAGTTAGTAAGCGGTGAACATATTGGTGCACTGGCAATGAGTGAACCGAATGCAGGTTCGGACGTTGTTAGCATGAAGTTGAAAGCTGAAAAACGCGGCGACAAATACATCTTAAACGGCAATAAGATGTGGATCACAAACGGTCCTGATGCACATACCTTTGTTATCTACGCGAAGACCGACCCTAACGCGGGTCCACGAGGGATCACAGCGTTTATCGTAGAACGCGATTTCCCTGGCTTTAGCCGCGCACAGAAACTCGACAAACTTGGTATGCGCTCTTCTAATACCTGTGAATTAGTATTCGAAGATTGCGAAGTACCAGCTGAGAACATTCTTGGCAAAGAAGGCGAAGGCGTTCGCGTACTTATGAGTGGCCTAGATTATGAGCGCCTTGTTTTGTCAGGTGGCCCGCTAGGCATTATGCAATCGTGCATGGATATCGTAGTACCTTACATTCACGACCGTCAGCAGTTTGGGCAATCAATTGGTCAATTCCAGCTAGTACAAGGTAAAGTAGCTGACATGTATACGCAAATGAATGCCGCACGCGCGTATGTTTACACCGTTGCACAGTCATGCGATCGCGGTGAAACAACGCGAAAAGATGCTGCTGGCGCTATCCTTTATTCAGCGGAACTAGCAACCAAAATGGCATTAGACGCCATTCAGCTACTTGGTGGTAATGGCTACATCAACGAATACCCGACAGGCCGACTATTACGTGATGCCAAGCTTTATGAAATTGGCGCAGGAACGTCTGAAATTCGCCGAATGCTTATAGGCCGCGAGCTATTTAACGAATCGAAATAACACGGAGTTTTGGGTGAAAAAAACTTCGTTTGAAACAAGAAAAGCTTAGGCATTCCTTGTGTCATAGAAGTTAGGAAGACACCCACTCTTCTCCATTTTAAGTAGATTTAGAAAAGCTGAACTTTTAATAGGCTAATGAATTGCAAAGACACCCACCGCAGCGAAAGCGCTTAGCATGGGTGTCTTGCTAATCATCTTGCTAACTAGTGGCTAACGCGACAGCCGTCGCATAGGCCCAACACAAGGAGGGGTTATGCCCGTTCTTCGCTCAAGTATAAATACGAAATCTGAAACATTTATCGCAAATGCCGAATACATGCAGGCTCAGGTAAATGATCTCCTCGAAAAAATCGAACAAATTTGCCAAGGTGGCGGCGAAAAAGCAGCTGAACGCCACGTGTCTCGAGGAAAACTTCTACCACGCGACCGAATCAACGCACTGATTGACCCAGACACGCCTTTTCTAGAGATTGGCCAATTGGCTGCATGGGAAGTCTACGAAGACTATGTACCTTGTGCCGGAGTCGTTGCCGGTATCGGTATCGTTGCAGGTATCGAGTGTATGATTGTAGCTAACGATGCTACTGTAAAAGGCGGGACGTACTACCCCCTTACCGTGAAAAAGCACCTTCGCGCTCAGACTATCGCAGAGCAAAATAACCTACCTTGTATTTACTTAGTAGATTCAGGTGGCGCTAACTTACCTCGCCAAGATGATGTATTCCCAGATAGAGAGCACTTTGGTCGCATCTTTTTTAATCAAGCGAATATGTCTGCTAAGAATATTCCTCAAATTGCGGTAGTAATGGGTTCCTGTACAGCTGGTGGTGCTTATGTTCCCGCCATGGCTGATGAAAGCATTATCGTTAAAGAACAAGCGACTATTTTTCTGGGCGGCCCACCGCTTGTTAAAGCTGCAACAGGTGAAGTTGTTACCGCAGAAGAGCTTGGCGGTGGTGACGTTCATACTCGAATTTCGGGCGTTGCCGACCATCTCGCCAACAACGACCACCACGCACTCTCATTAGCGCGTAATGCTGTCTCCAGACTAAACCGAAAGAAGCCAGAATGCCTAGATGTGGCCGAGGTAAAACCTCCACGCTACGACACCAAAGAAATTTACGGCATTGTGCCTGCTGATAGTCGTCATACATACGATGTAAGAGAAATCATTGCGCGTGTTGTGGATGACTCAGACTTTGATGAGTTCAAACCGCTTTACGGCACAACCTTGGTTTGTGGTTTTGCGCGCATTTTCGGTTTCCCCGTAGGCATTGTGGCTAACAACGGCATACTGTTCGGTGAAAGCGCGCTTAAAGGTGCTCATTTTGTCGAACTATGCGCCATGCGAAAAATCCCTCTCGTGTTTTTGCAAAACATCACAGGCTTTATGGTCGGTAAGCAATACGAGCACGGCGGTATCGCAAAACACGGCGCAAAAATGGTAACCGCCGTTGCATGTGCGAATGTGCCAAAGCTCACTGTCCTTATCGGCGGCAGTTTCGGTGCAGGCAACTACGGCATGTGCGGCAGAGCCTATGACCCACGTTTCCTTTTCATGTGGCCAAACGCTCGAATCTCTGTAATGGGTGGTGAACAAGCTGCAGGCGTTCTCGCTCAGGTTAAGCGCGACCAAAAAGAGCGCTCAGGCGAATCATGGTCGGAAGAAGAAGAAAAGGCATTTAAACAACCTGTTATCGATAAGTACGAAAAACAAGGACATCCATACTATGCGTCTGCAAGGCTTTGGGATGATGGCGTTATTGACCCAGCAGATACGCGATTAGTGCTTGGTCTATCGCTTTCAGCGGCGCTAAACAAGCCTATCGAAGACACCCAATTTGGCATATTTAGAATGTAGGAGTGCAGGTAATGGAACAATCAGTTATTTACAGCGTAGATGAAAGAAACATTGCCACTGTTACTTTAAACAGAGCTGAAAAACATAATGCCTTTGACGACGAAATGATAAACGAGCTTACTCGCGTTTTTAAAAAAGCGGGGGAAGATAAAAGCGTTAGGGCACTAATCCTAAGAGCTGAAGGCAAAAGTTTCAGTGCAGGGGCCGATCTTAACTGGATGAAAAAAATGGCCAGTTATACCGAAGCGCAAAATGAAAGTGATGCTCTTGCATTAGCAACCATGCTGCAGACGCTTTATAAAATGCCGAAGCCCACAATAGCAAGAGTACAAGGCGCAGCTTTTGGCGGCGCTGTTGGTTTAATTGCATGCTGCGATATTGCTATTGGAAGCAAACTCAGTAAATTTTGCTTAAGTGAAGTTAAAATTGGCCTTATTCCAGCAACTATCAGCCCTTATGTGGTGGAAGCAATGGGCGCACGAGTATGCCGACGCTACTTCCAGACCGCTGAAGTATTTTCTGCGCGCAGGGCAAGGCGGCTTGGGCTTCTGAGTGAATCAGTTACAGAAGACGAACTCGATAGCACTATCGACAATATTTTATCAAACATACTGAAAAACGGCCCCCAAGCAGTGGCGAAAGCAAAAGACTTAGTGCAATGGGTGTCTACACAAGAGATTAACGATGCGCTTCTCACAAAGACAAGCAAACTTATCGCACAAGTTAGGACATCTGAAGAAGGTCAAGAAGGTCTGTCAGCCTTTTTAGAAAAGCGCAGTGCTTCATGGGTGGAGGTTAAGAATGATAAATAAATTACTAATTGCAAACCGTGGTGAAATTGCATGCCGCGTTATAAAGACAGCCAACGCTCAAGGTATAAAGACGGTCGCCGTTTACTCTGACGCCGACAAAAATGCCCTTCATGTACAAATGGCTGATGAAGCTATCTATTTAGGGCCATCTCCATCAAAGGAAAGTTATTTACGAGGCGAGTTGATCATTGAAAAAGCAAAGGAGCTTGGTGTAGACGCTATCCACCCAGGCTACGGCTTTCTCTCGGAAAATGCTGAATTTGCGAATCTATGCGCCAAAAACAATATTATCTTTGTAGGCCCACCAGCATCTGCAATTGAAGCGATGGGGTCTAAGTCTGCCGCCAAACACATTATGGAAAAAGCAGGTGTTCCTTTGGTACCGGGTTATCACGGCGACGATCAAAATGAAGCGGTATTAAAAGGCGCTGCCGATGAAATGGGCTATCCAGTTCTACTAAAAGCCGCTGCTGGCGGTGGCGGTAAGGGCATGCGCCAAGTTTGGAGTGAAAAAGAGTTTTCTCAAGCATTAAACGCAGCCAAACGTGAATCTATGGCGAGCTTTGGTGACGACCACATGCTGGTTGAAAAGTACCTGACGCGCCCGCGTCATGTTGAAATTCAAGTTTTCTGTGACACCCATGGCAACGGCGTATACCTTTTCGAGCGTGATTGTTCAGTTCAACGCCGACACCAAAAGATTATTGAAGAAGCCCCTGCCCCCAACATGTCTCAGTCAGTTAGAGAAAAAATGGGTGAAGCGGCGATACTCGCGGCGAAAGCCATTAACTACGTAGGTGCGGGAACGGTTGAGTTTTTACTTGATGAAGACGATTCATTTTACTTCATGGAAATGAATACACGCTTGCAAGTAGAGCATCCTGTGACAGAAATGATCACCCGTGAGGATTTGGTTCACTGGCAATTAACTATTGCCGAAGGAAAGCCCCTTCCTAAACAGCAAAGTGAACTCTCGTTAACAGGACACGCATTCGAAGCGCGCATTTATGCCGAAGATCCAAACAACGAGTTTCTACCTTCTACCGGCACACTGTGCCTTTTACGTACGCCAAAAGAAAATGACGTAGTTCGCGTTGATACCGGCGTTGTCGAAGGTGATGAGGTAAGCGTTTTTTACGACCCTATGATTGCCAAGCTTGTAGTTTGGGGAGAGAACCGCGAGATTGCGCTCAAGCGTCTAATTAGTGCTTTGGGTGACTACTATATTGATGGTGTAAGCACAAATATCGACTTCCTAAAGCGTGTCGCTACACACCCTGCGTTCGTTGCCGCTGAGCTTACAACTACGTTTGTGGAGAAACACCACGATTCGTTGTTTAGCGCGACCGCTAACGAAGAAACTAGCAATGACACCCACGCTAACATTCCAGCAATGGCATTACTTTCGCTATTAAATAGAAAGACTTCAGGGAGTAATAAGACCCCAGCGGTATGGTCAACTGCAGGTGCGTGGCGGGCCAATGCAAATAATACAGAAACCCTAAGCCTACTTTGCAATCAAGACGAAGTGCATGTTGAGGTTAAGCACCTCTCAGCGGAACATGCTTGGGAACTAACTGTAGGCGAAAAAACTTATAAAGTAGACGGCAACCTTGTTGATAGCACTTTGCAAGCAACGATTAATGGCTACAAATCAACATTCACATTTTCAAACACTAACGATACGTTCACTCTTTTTAACAAAGACACCCATGCTACTTTCAGCAGAATCTCAGCATCACTAGGTGACGATAGTGGCGATGCTAATGATGCTAATTTCAGTGCCCCGATGAACGGAACCATAGTGGCGCATTTGGTCGAAAAGGGTGTATTGGTCAAAAAAGGCGATCCTATATTAGTTATGGAAGCGATGAAAATGGAGCACAGCATCATTGCCCCGCACGATGGTGCAGTGGAAGAGTTCTTTTTCAATCCTGGTGAACTAGTTGACGGTGGCGCAACACTGTTGGCGTTCTCCACTAAAGAAGCTGCCGAGGTTTGATGTGATGTTTCCTAAAGAAGTGAGTATTGTTGAAGTAGGTCCTCGAGATGGCCTTCAGAATGAAAAGCAGGCCTTAAGCGCCGAACAAAAGATTGAACTTATTCAACTTCTTTCTAAAACTGGCCTTAATCGTATCGAAGCAGGAAGCTTTGTGTCTCCCAAATGGGTGCCACAAATGGCAAACTCAGATGCGGTTTTTAAAGCGCTTAACCAAGAAGACAAGGTTCATTATTCTGCATTGACACCCAATCTCAAAGGCTTAGAAGCAGCCATTGAAGCGGGAGCGAAAGAGGTTGCAGTATTCGGTGCTGCCTCTGAGTCCTTTTCACAAAAGAACATCAACTGTTCTATAAACGAGAGCTTAAAGCGTTTCGAGGCCGTGTTTGACTTGGCAAGCGAAAACAAAATCAAAGTGAGGGGCTATGTTTCATGCGTAATGGGGTGCCCTTATGAGGGTGAAGTCTCACCTAGTGCCGTAACACACGTAAGTAAGGAACTCATTGACATGGGGTGTTACGAAGTATCCCTTGGCGATACTATCGGCGTAGGCACACCAATGTCTACAAGACTGTTATTAGATGACGTCTTGAAAGAGATTAATGTCAGCAAAGTTGCCGCCCACTTCCATGATACATATGGACAAGCGTTAGTAAATTTATATACGGCTTTGGGGTACGGTGTGGCGACCATAGATTCAGCTGTCGCTGGCCTAGGAGGCTGCCCATATGCCAAAGGAGCAAGTGGAAATGTTGCCACTGAAGATGTTGTTTATATGCTCAACGGTATGGGGATCGCAACTGGAGTGAGTATTGAAAAATTGCTTTCGGCGTCTTCATATATATCTGAAGTTTTAGGGCGCTCACCTGTATCGAAAGCAGCCAATGCGCTTTTAACTAAATAGTCATTTTTTATTCAGCCTCCTTTAGTAAGTAGACACCCATCTTAAGCATATATGTTGCTGATATGTTGGGTGTCTATGCAGCACCTCACTGATTTGTTGGGTGTCTTAATAACGCTTCACTTTTTACCAAACAACCAGTTTTCAAGCGTAAAACCGCCCTCTCGTTCAGGTCACAGTCTTCCCCATACAATGTTAAGGTTAAAATCATTAATACTACCTAGATGAATAATTAGACATGGCACAAAGCAGGAAGTCACTTATTAGCCTTCAAGACACGCCTTATTACCATTGTATCTCTCGCTGCGTAAGACGAAGCTACCTATGCGGGTTCGACCGCGTTAGCAACATCAGTTACGAGCACAGAAAATCCTGGGTTGAAAAAAGGCTTTTGTTTTTAAGCAAAGTCTTCGCCATCGAAATCTGTGCTTACGCAGTAATGAGCAACCATGTACATATTGTTTTGTGCGTTAACAAAAACGCGGCACTTTCCTGGTCAATAAACTCGGTGTTAAAACAGTGGCATAAAATGCACAAAGGTACACTCTTGACGCAAAAATACATGAAAGGCGAAGTACTTAGCGAAAGGGAGTTAGAAACGGTGAAAAGTACGGCTGAAGTGTATAGAAAAAGGCTCTTTGACATTAGTTGGTTCATGAGAAACTTAAACGAGTTTATCGCAAGGAAAGCGAACGAAGAAGATGATTGCACCGGCAGGTTTTGGGAGGGACGCTTTCGCTCTCAAGCACTGCTAACAGAAAAGGCTTTATTATCGTGTATGGCTTATGTTGATTTAAACCCGATACGAGCAGGAGCTGCAGCGAGCCTAGAAGAATCGCTTAATACGAGCATTCATAAAAGATTGACTCTTCGTATGTCTACCAATAAATCCGAAAAAGGATTGATACCATTTAAATGCCAAAGAATGAGTCGAAATCGACGCTGCTTAAACTTTTCTTTGCAAAGCTATTATGAGCTTTTAAACAGCTCAATTAAATCATTGCGTAACCACGACGAGGACGCCTCACCAAGGGAAAATCACTCGGAGCTTGAGCTAGTCGGCCTAAACCAAACTCAGTGGGCTCAGGTAATAAGACACTTTGAGAGTGCGTTCTCGGTCGCTGCTGGAGACACGGCCTCTATGCAAAAGTTTAAAATACACACTAATAGAAAGCGGATGGCTAAACAAACATCTGCCACGCTTTGCTTTGACCCTGCCTAGTCTACTTTTCAGAGGGAAGAATAAAGGTCATAACGATGGCAATCAAAAGCATACCGGTCATGATGTAAACTACAGAAAACGGTAGAACAGGCGTTAGCGCTGCATAGAGCGCACCAAATGATAACAATACTATCCCTATTGCAGTGTTAGAAAAGCCAACAAGTTCGGTTCTCTCATGGCCATCTTTAACATCTAAGCTATAAGTCTTTCTACCTGTTCGTACACCTGTGTGAGCAATTGAAAGTAGGAAAAACAGAATTGCAGAAGTAATAATTGAAGTGGACTCTAAAAAAAGAAGCGCGCCACATGCGCTCAATGCTAATACCCCTGACAACTGTAGAGTTAACCGAGCGCTTTTATCTGCGACTTTTCCCCAAATAATAGACGATAGGAGCGCCGCCAAAGCTTCAGCGCCTATATATATGGGAAGAAGCTCTTTCGCGTCTTCACTTCGTTCAATCATGAAATAAGGAGCCACGAGTGCCGAATGGACAAAAAGCCCTCTTACAAAAATGAACTTATAAACGGTAGAATCAAAATTAACGTTTAATGCTTGCCCCTCGTCTCTTCCGGTATCTACATGTGTCTTCACCGGCCATACACAAATCAATGTCAGCACAAATGAGAGCAGGCTTCCACCTAAAATAAACAGTAGAACATTGGACGATAAAGCCTCATCGAAAATTACTAAAGGTATCGCTATTGCTAAGGTCACAACACCAGATACAGTAGACGCTATCCCTATAAGGTTTCCCCGCTCGCCTTTTTTCGCAACATCAGCCTCCATGTCTTTAACGGTTAATGAACAAGCAGAGCGGCCTAAACTTAGAAGTACTAGTGCAAAAAGAAGCAGCGCTCCCGCTGTAAAGCCAGAAAAATACACGACAGATAACAGCATTACGAGTACTGAGAATGCCTGCACCATCATACCCACACGCCAGACGACATGCCTTTGAGTATGTTTGCGAAGATAGATACTGATAAAAACCTGAGGAAGAAGTGCACCCGACTCTCTGATTGGTACTAACCAGCCCACCATCCAAATCGGAGCCCCAACGCTTACAAGAATTGCGGTTAAAGTTGTTTTAGCTGAGATAAGTAAGTCAGCGAGCTTGTTAAGAGAGAGGCCCGCTACAAGAAGATTTTTTTCTTTCATAAAGAGACTGTAACTAATTTTGTGTAACTG
>NZ_CACSIH010000245.1:0-24020 GCF_902705805.1 Alteromonas alvinellae
CATTAAATTCTTAACTGATCGGCATTAGCACATGTGTGCGGTTTTTTATTGCGTTTAGTCACGTGCCACCTAGCTTTTTATCGATAGACGGCGGCAAGAACAATGTTTTATTGAGTAAACGTAACTGAAAACGTTACGGGTACTGTTGTTGTTATGCTCTTAAGCCCTGCAATTTTTTGAAGTGCAGCTACGCCTTCAGCAAGTCCAAAAGACTCTGCTTTAATTAACGTTGGTGACGTGGTTGATACGGTAAGCGTATCGTCGTTTACTTTACTTGCTTTAACAGCAAATGACGTAGGAACGGCTTTTCCGTGCAACATCAAAATACCGTCTACCTTCCCGTTAACAACTTGGCCCGATTTCAGGTTCATCATCGACTCAGGCAAGTTGGCCTCAAATGTCGCTTGTGCAAACTTGGCCACGTTGAACAGCATCTCTTGCATTCGCTTGTTGCGAATATCAATGGCTGTATTCACTGACGATAAGTCAACCGCCACGTTAAGTTTGCCACCGTCAGACAGCGTACCATCAAAGCTATCAAACTTATGTACTTCGGTGACTTGTGCATTCTTCGTCGATAAGAAGTGTAGTGCACTTGTTTCGCCGTCTATTGACCAATCGGCTGCGGCGGGAAATGCTAGCCCACATGCGAGCAATGCTGCAGACAACGTGCGAATACGTGTAGTCATCATAGGTTACTCCTTTTACTTTTTGGTTCCATCTGGCTTGATTTAACCACTACCAGAGTAATGTGGCCCAGCAACATTACTACGCTATTATACGTAGGTTAACACGCTGCGCTAAGTAAATTATTACGCGCTAGTGCTGATGTGGGTTTACGAAGTCATCATACTGGACTACATCTTGCCATGGCACCCTTTGATCGCCCATTACCACAAAATCTGGGTTCTCTAGCGAATGACGCTGATTGTAGGTAAGAGGTTCGAAGTTAGCGGCGGCAATACTCCCACCCGCTTCAGAGACAATGCATTGCGATGCGCCAGTGTCCCATTCGCCGGTAATACCGATGCGCATAAATACATCAGCTTTTCCTTCGGCAATAAAGCAGGCTTTCAGGGAACAGCTTCCCAATGGAAGCGTTTGGTATACGCGCTTGGCGCACATTCTGCTAAGCACTTTTTCTCTCGACTGACGACGGCTTATTGCAATCATCACCACACTATTTTTAGGGTCGTCTAGCTTGCGTACGCTTATTGGGTGATCGCCATCAGGTGATGACTTAAACGCGCCTTTGCCTTTCTGGGCATAATATAACGACTGCCCTGGCGGCCAAAAGATAACGCCTATTGTCGGCTCATTGTTCTCAATTAGCGCAATGTTTACTGCGAAATCACCGCTTCTGGCGATGAACTCTTGGGTTCCGTCGATGGGATCGATTAACCAGTATCGAGGCCAATGCTTTCGCTCTTCTAGACTTGCGTGTTTGTTTTCCTCTGAGAGGATTGGGATATCAGGTGTCGCAGCTTGTAAGCGCTTGTTGATGATATCGTTTGCCAAATAATCTGCGCTGGTAACGGGAGACTCATCGTCTTTTTGATAAGCGTCAAACTCCCCTTTATCGTATACGTCTAATACGGCTTCACCGGCTTCGATGGCAATTTCTTTCGCAAGTTCTAGTAGGTCGGCATGGGCGTCATCGGGCATTGTTTATTGTTCCTTAAACCACTTTTGAGCTAAAAACAGCGCGGCTATGCAGCGGGCTTCAACAAAGTCTTCTCTTGCAAGTAAAGCATCTGCTTCATCTAAAGGCCAGTGAATCACCTCAAGAGGCTCAGGTTCGTCGCCTTCAAGCTGCTTAGGGTACAAGTCGCGGGCCAAAACAATGGTCATATTGGCGTTAAAGAAAGTGGGCGCCATGCTGACCTTATGAAGCTCCACAAGATCATTGGCCGCGAAGCCTGCCTCTTCTTGTAGTTCGCGATTAGCCGCTTCAATGGCAGTTTCGCCAGGGTCTATTAAACCTTTTGGAAAGCCTAGTTGATACGAATGTGTGCCGGCAGCATATTCGCGAATTAACACCATGGTGTTTTCATCAAGCATGGGCACTATCATTACCGCGCCCCTGTTTCCGCCAGCCATCCGCTCGAATTCACGGGTGGCGCCGTTTGAAAACTCAAGGTCTAAGCGCTCTACCCTAAAGAGTTTGCTTTGCGCAACGATTTCACGAGAATGAATTTGTGGTAACGGTTTGTTCGGATCAATTTTTGGCATGTCTATCGCTACAACTTTGTTATCATACTTGTATACAATTTCTTAGCTTACTTCATTATAAGGAAAATCGCTTGCCCTTTCTGCCCTGGAATGAAATAGAAACTGTACTGCTAGATATGGACGGTACCTTGTTAGACCTTCATTACGACAACCAGTTCTGGCTACATCATTTGCCAAAACGATTGGCGGAAATAAGGGGAGTATCAGAGGCGCAGAGTCAACGTGAAATGACTGCGCGATATGAGTCAGTATTCGGGCAAATTCAATGGTATTGCTTAGATTACTGGGCTGAATCTCTCGAAATGGACTTAGAAAATGAGTTTATGCCGCTGAAGCGTGAGCTGGCACATTTGCTCGCCCTTCGTGACGATACAATTCCGTTCCTTGATGCGCTTCATGACTCAGGCAGGCAGGTGGTATTAGTGACCAATGCGCACCCAAACAGTTTGGCGCTAAAGATAGAGCATACCCAGCTCGACGCACATATCGACAACCTCATCTCTACCCATGAGTTCGGCGTAACCAAAGAGTCTCAGCTTTTGTGGGAGCGACTACAAAAGAGAGTACAGTTTGATAATAGCCGCACCTTGTTTGTCGATGACTCACTGCCAATTCTAAATGCGGCAAAGACATACGGTATTAAACACTTACTTGCTGTCGATAACCCTGATAGTACCTTGCCAAATCGCAATATTAGTGAGTTTCCAGCGGTGCGCGATTACCGTTTAATGCTAGAAGATATTAAGCAGAACCCTGTTGGGACTGTTTCGAAAGGACGTTTTTAAAGGACGAAAGCACATGGTGTCTGACACAATTTATGTAGGGTCGCTGAATCCAGTAAAAATTAATGCTGCGCTCAATACACTCTCTGACACGCTAGAGCACGATTTTGACGCTCAGGGTATGGCTGTACCAAGCGGTGTGCCTGACCAGCCAATGAATGAAGATGAAACGCGCTTGGGTGCCATTAATCGTGTGAAGGCCATGCTGGCTCATCATCAAGGCGGACTCACAGATGCATGGTATGTGGCAATTGAAGGGGGCGTGGATGTATTTGAAGATGGCCCCGCTACTTTTGCCTATGTGGCGATATACCATGAAGGTCACTGGTCGGTAACGCGAAGTGCAAGCTTGCCTCTTCCTGTAAGCGTATATCAGGCGCTACAGCGTGGCGAAGAACTTGGGCCGGTTATGGACAAGCTCTTTGATACGGTAAACATAAAGCAAAAAGGGGGGGCTATTGGTTTGCTTACTCTTAATCACGCCTCGCGACAAAGTGTTTATGAAGTGGCGTTAACGCTTGCTATGGCAAAGTTCCATTTCCCCGACTTATACACTGACTAGTGTTGAAACTCTTGTGCTGTACAACAAGGCACATTACACCGTTAATCAAACAGAGTGCCGCAAAGGGTATCCTGACTTAGGAAAAATGATAAGGCGATCGCAACGGTCGCCCTGAAATCTTTACTTCGATAGGTAATCTTTTCTGAATCCTTTCTGACACTTTCCATTACTTAGGCTTTAAGTTATGCCTATGTTATTGAAAATGTGTTGAAAAATATTTTTTGACACCTTGGCTTTTTAGTTGCACCTCCTTCAGACCAAACGGAATAAGGAGAGTGACAATGAGTGAGACAATCAATACCTACAACCCTGCTACAGGTGAAAAGATCGATCATTATCATTTGATGTCAGCCGAGGACGCCGAGCAAGCAGTTACCCGTTCACAAGAAGCCTATTTGAACTGGCGCCGTACGTCATTTGAGACCCGCGCTGATTTATTTAATAACCTTGCAAACCTGATGGAAGAGCGAATTGACGATCTCGCCAGCCTGATGACACGGGAAATGGGTAAGGTTACCGCGCAAGGAAAGCAAGAAGTGCAGCTATGCGCTGAAATATGCCAATATACGGCCGAGCACGGCGCTTCAATTTTGGAAGACGAACATCGCATTTTCGAAGGTGGTCGAGCAATCATTACGTACCAGCCCATTGGCGTTATTCTCGGCATCCAACCGTGGAATTTTCCGTTGTACCAAGTTATTCGTTACAGCGCCTCAAACATAATGGCGGGTAACACCACGGTACTGAAACATGCAAAAAACGTGTTTGGTATGGCGCAAGCCATTCAGCAAATGTACGAAGATGCTGGCTTTCCTAAAAATGTTTACCAGTCACTGCTAATTGATGGCAGCACGGCAAGTGACTTAATCAAGCACAAATACGTTCGCGGCGTTACTTTTACCGGGAGTGACGAAGTAGGTAAAGAAGTCGCGAAGGAAGCTGCAAGCTTGTCTAAGAAAACCGTAATGGAGCTTGGTAGTAACGACGCCTTTTTGGTGTTAGAGGATGCTGACATCGACCATGCTGTAGAAATGTGTATCCAAGGACGGGTTATTAATAACGGTGAAACCTGTGTGGCGGCTAAACGCTTTGTTATTGTGGATAGCGTCTATGAAGAGTTCCGAGACAAATTTGTGGCGCAGTGTAAAAAGCTAAAAGTTGGCGACCCCACAAACGAAAATACGGATTTGGGCCCAATGGCGAGAGAAGACTTGCGCGATGAACTTCATGAGCAAGTGAAAAAGTCGCTAGAAAACGGCGCTACGCTGTCTCTCGGTGGGGAAATCCCAGATTCTGACGGTTACTTCTATCCAGTAACTGTGCTTGAAAATGTATCGCCTGGCATGCCCGCTTACGACGATGAGTTATTTGGTCCTGTTGCGTCATTAATCCGCGCTCGTGACGACAAGCAGGCAATGGAAGTCGCAAACGACTCACGCTATGGTTTAGGCGGCGGCATTTTTAGTACAGATACGGACAAAGCTATTGCACTGGCGAAAGATGAATTTGACACAGGAATGGTAAACATCAATGGCTATTCACTCGCTCAGCCAAACCTGCCTTTCGGTGGTGTTAAAGACAGTGGCTATGGTCGGGAACACGGTGGTTATGGTATGCGCGAATTTGTGAATATCAAAACTATTATGGTAGCTGAAAGTGCTACTGAGTAATCACTAGATATTTCTCATCAATGTTTTGAAACGGGCACATGCGACGTGCCCGTTTTTTATTTCCTCGTTTTACTATCAACACGCTGTTTGACGCGACTCAGTTTCCCTGAATATTTTTACGCCACCGTTCGGTCTTTTATCTTGATGTGAAGGTATAAAAAGATAAGGAACGGTTTAGGATGATGGCGATGAAAGTCTTACACAGGCAATTAAGTTTTATAAGCAAGGGCACAGGGCAAAAGGTGCACATAAAGAAACAAGGTAAACTAAGCACCGCGTGGGTGAGCCTGCTTTCAACGACGTCTATTTTCTTGTTCTCGGCAATAGCGCCAGCCTCTTCGGGGCCTTTTACACAAGCATCGTCTCCATCATTACCTCAACCGTCGATTTCAGAAGGAAGTGCCGGTGAAAGTAAGGCATTTATGGCCTGCCAGAATGTGTCTGTTCAAGTGCTAGGTTCAGGGGGACCGGAATTGGATGACGGAAGAACCTCGAGCGCCTATTTGGTCTGGGTAGATAACAAAGCACGTGTTTTGGTAGATGCTGGCAGCGGCAGCAGTGTTCAGTTCGGCGCTGCCGGTGCGTCATTTGAGTCGCTTGATGCGATTTTGCTTTCTCACCTACATACTGATCACAGTGCCGATTTGCCGAGTTTTGTGAAAGGTGGGTATTTCACTAATCGCGAGAAAAATTTATGGGTAATAGGGCCCGATGGTAATGACGCTATGCCCTCGACCAATGCTCATGTCTCATCGCTAGTTGGCGAGGAAAGCGCGTTTAAATATCTATCTTCTTACACGATTCATGGCCAAGAAGATTACACAATATCGGCAAAAAGCGTTGCAGACGCCACATTAGAGAAACCTTTTGAATACGATGTGAATAATGGCATTAGTGTTGAAGCGATGTCGGTAAATCACGGGCCTATACCCACACTTGCGTGGAAAATTAAGGCTAACGGATGTGTAGCGGTATTTTCTGGTGATACTAATGATGAACAGGGAAACCTTGCTCGCTTCGCTAAAAACGCTGACCTTTTAGTACTGCACAACGCAATTGACGATAACGCGGGGCGCGTTGCGAAGAACCTGCATATGACACCGACACAAATAATCGATATCGCCGCGAAATCTAAAGCAAAACGCATTTTGCTATCTCATATTATGAAGCGCAGCGAGCCGGGTCTAGATGCGCTTACGGAGGCTATCACGGTTGTGGCTGAGGGGCGTGCCTATGCTGCGCAAGAATTGATGAATATCACGCTTTTTGATGAGAACTAGGTTACGTTTTAAGGAGAAACCTAAGACTCGTCAGTCTAGTCCAAGGGGCTTTAGTTGGCGGGGTTGAACGTGGGAAAGATGAAGTAATAAAAAATGCAGAGCGTTAGGCTCTGCATTTTTAGTTCTGGCTAAGGATTACCAGTATTTGGCGTTTTTTGAATGATTTCCCGGCAATCTATTGCGGAGCAAAAGGCAATGGAATAGGCGTACCATTTACACTGGCTTTGCCGTCTTTAAATTCCAGTTTTGTCTCGTAACCCGTCTCTGTTTCTTTTATCAAGCCTTGCTGGGCAAAGGTGCTTAATATCATTGGTGTTTGCTGCTCTACTGCGGCTTCAAGTTCTTCTGCCGTCATGTTTTGTGCTTGGGGTGTTGCCATTAATTGCCCCATCATGTAACCAGACGCAACGCTTTGCGCAAAGGCTTTGTCGGCCGTTATCTGTGCATCAGCCAGTAAATGGGTTATCCAGTAAGCCACATCTTCCATTGTGCCCGGCATCTCATCAATGCCAACTAGCTTAGTGTTCGCGTGTGCATTAAACGAACCCTCGGGCAATGTTGCTTTAAGCTTCGTTATGTTAAGTTCAGGCTCCGCTTTTAGTTGGGTAAGCAGATTCGCCTCAATAAATTCCATCATCTTGGCCGGCACTTCTTCTGAAGGGATCATTAGAGATGTGTTGCTAAAGTCTTGATAAGCCTTAATGAAGTCTACGTCTAAGTTTTTTAGGGCAACGCCTAAAACCATATCAGACGCCTCTAACTCCGGCCCTGCCACCTTTTCAATGGCGTACTCCACATAAACATTCGCTGTATTGCTGCCTTCATCAATTTCAGTGTCTGTAATTAGCGCAATATTGTCTAGCTGTACTGTTTCTCCTGCTTCAAGACCGGTAATTTCCATAGTTTCGATAAGTGCTTTAACTTTCGATTCAAAGAGTTCGCCTTTAAACGCTTCCATCATGCTGCCATCATAGGTCACATCCATAGAGAGGTTAGACATCTTCATCGACACGGCATCGGCATTTATGCTCAGTGATTCACCCGATGAGGTATAAAAGGTCTGGTCGCCCTCAGGAACAGCTTTACCGGCATAACCTGAGAAAAGCAGCGTAAAACCTTCTTCCTCGTCGGTTGCGCTAAGGGCCGGAATTACATCTTCGTAGCTTAAATTGCCAAGCAGGCCAACAACGCCTTCATTGGTATATATTGGCTGTTGACCGTCCCATTGAACGTATTCTCTTAATTCATCCCCATCAACAAATACCGTGTAGTGAACGCGACCTAACCCAACACCGTCACCGAAGTAAACAGGGCCGTGATGGGCAACCAGCGTAGCAGTTATGCTAGGGTTTTCTTCTAGTGGCATTTCAGATTGGTCGACATTTTGCGCATTCAAAAGTGCTTGGAAATCGATAGCGAGTTTGACTTCTGCTTTCGTTGAGAACCAGCCTTTGTCGTACGAAAGGACTTCGGCTGAATACACAGCCTGTTCGTTAATTTCGTTTACTGCAGCGTTAACATTTTCTTGAACGCTAGTACCAATAAAATAGGGGGCAACGCCAAGTGCAACTAAAGTAACACCAGCGCCAGCTAAAAGAGGTTTGTTCATTGTACAATCCTTTGTTTAGAAATAATCCAGTTATATTAGGTCAAGGCCGTAATAGGCTTTCGGTCTAGACGAGTTAGGTTCGAGGAATTTGAAACCCAATGTAGCCGCTACTATCCGGCGTACCAAACAAGCGTGCAGCCTGATGGACTTCTTGCGGTAAGCTGTTATCAGGTTTGAATTTACCACTTACTCGAATATTTTTCATCGTAGTAGGGATAACCGCATCCATAGATAGGCTTAGTAAGTTTGGCTCGCTTACTAGTATTCCAATGTCATCGCCCTCACAACGCAACTTCGCTGAGTAGGTGCCAAAATCGATAGGGCCTTGAGTACCAGCAACCGTTGCGTTTAGCCAATCGCCCGTGCCGTCTAATGATTGGCACGTTGGGCCGAACGTCAAATCATTCAGCGACACTTTAAAGCGTCCGCCTGCGTTTACAGGTAAGGGTAAGCGAACTTTTGCAAGCACTCTATCTACAGGCAGGTACAGCGTAAAGTTCTCGGTATTAATTGTCTCTTGGCTGAAAAGCCCGGTAGTGATAGGACCTTCAAAAGCAATATCATTTTTATCGCGAATATTTCCTGCTTTTAGGTCTAATTTGATATTCCCTATCAACATGTGTAACGGGCTTAACTCCCACTTTACGTTATTGATAGGCAGCTCATTAACCACCACCATTTGGGCCTTACCTGAAAACAGAGTGCCGCTAACACCGCTAACGGCTACAGTGCTTGGTAATGCAATGCGGCCAATAACGTGAACAGCAGGCATGTAGGCAATGGCAAACAATAAGAAGGCAATAATGCCGCCTATACTCCAACTAACTTTCGACTTCATGCTTTACCTAATTGTAATCGGCGAATTTTGATATAGCCTGGCGCATCGGCCTCGGCAATATCCGCTTGAAGAATAATTACGCCCATATCTTCCATGGCTTTGAGCCATTCTAAAACACTGTTAAACGGCGCTTGATCAACCCACACCTGCAGCTCGTCGCCCTGTGGCTGCATCCGAGAAATAGCAATATCATGCTGAGCAGTAGTACGGTTTACCGCCTGCGGTAACGAGCCTGAGAACGTTCGTTTACCCCCGCTACTGCGGCGCAATTGCTGTGCTCTTGCTGCACTGTCTTTTACCCAAACCAACAAGGATTGCTGATTGTCGAGAAGCTGTTTTTGTTTATCTAAAGCAGCATTAAGCGGCGACCATACCGCAAAATAAAATAGCGCAATTATTAATAGCACAGCTGAAACCAGTACTAACTTTTGTTCGCGCTCGGTCAGCGCTTTGTACTTTTCTAAGAGTGCATTCATGAGGTACTCCTTACTGATACTGTACCTACAACGCCATTGTCACGATTATTTATGGCCCCTTGTTCAACCACAAAGCCCGCGCTTTCTGCTGTACGTTTAAACTGCTCTAGCGCTTCAAAGTTTTTACCTTGCGCCTGAATGCGAATCTCAGTGCGAGTTGCATCGAAGCGCAGTGTTTGCGGTTTTACATCAGTGGCTGAAAAAGCCGGAGCGAGCTGGTCTAACATAATTAGCATAGAGGCGCTGCCACCGCCTTGTTCTAACTTGGCAAGCTCGCTTTGTAGCTTCAGTCGCACGTTGCGATAGGTGCCAATATTGGGGAAACCCGCTCTAACAGCGGTATTGACCTCACTGCTTAACGCCTGATTTTGGGCTTTAAGCTGGTAAAGAGAAAATCCTTTGTCGATAAGACTGGTGCATAGCGCTAACACTGCTAATACTGCAGCAACACGCCATTGACTCAGAGCACCGCTGCGCTTGCGCTTTACTTTGTAATCGCCTTGGCATAGGTTAAAGCTGCATTGCATTGCCTCTTTTGCCAATACTTGCATAGGCAACTCTAAGGGCGCCTGCGCTTCTTCAATGTTCGGCAGACTGCTTAAATCGATACCTGCGTAGTTTGTGATTGTCACAGGTTCTTCTTGCTGCGCAGTGAAGTGCACTAGGGTAGGAAGCAACCAAGTTTGTTCGCCTTGAACCCCTTTGAATTCATCTTGGCGCACCAGTAGCTGTTCACCTAAGGTTAATATCGACCAGCCGTTTTCAGTTACCGGTACAGCGAGTACATCAGGAATAATGGTGTCGCAGAATAACCCTGCTTCGCTAAGCCAGGACTGCCACAGCTCCATCTTTTCATGGCTAACTACTGCAACGGCCTGCTCATCGCCTCGCTTTGGGCCGATCGCAAAAAATTGCTGGCTAATGTCAGTGGCAAGCTCGTCTTCTAGCATAAACGGGATGGCAGAAATGATCTTGCGGCCAGCTTTAGGCGGCAGCTCAACCCATTTGAGTAAAATTTCGCTGCTAGGAGCTAACGCAATAACACTTCGTTGCCCCGCGCGTTCGGTCAGCGAAGATAAGGCTTCTGCATTAGGCAGCTCGCCCGATGCAATAATTTCATCTTCGGTTCGCGAATAAACGAGCCAGCTAATTGGGTCTGTATGGTTGGCGCCTAAACGCACCAAGAGTTGTTCCATCAATAGGTTCCCCCAAACTCGCGATTCACAATACTAACACCGGTATCGGCATTAACGTGAAACACGGTGGAAAGCTTAAAGGTTGCTTTGTTGTATTGTGTTTTTGTATGCAACATAAAATATTCAGTTTTAACCGAAAACCAATCTTGTCGAGTGCTTGTTAAATTAAGCGCTTGAATAGAGGGCTCGCTTAAAAATGCATTGGTATCGTCCCAGCCGTTTTGCGGGCGACTGCTAATCAAACTTGCGGCCTGCTGAATGTCTAATCCCGTTAGGCCTGCAAGTAATGGTGCATCTTCTTCTTCTAAAGTGTTGACGTTAATTTTCAACTCATTGTAATCCGGGATCACGCAAACTAATGGCAGTAATGCGTCTAGCCATTGTGGTGATACACCGTTAATAATACGCAATTCACTTTTTGATGCCAGTGGTCCGTTAGCTGCTAGGTAAGGAAACTCTCTGGACTCGTATTCGCTGTCTTCTGCACCGTAAGGGCGCATTCTGTCATCTTCGTCTACCCAGTCGGCTAAACTGTCGCGTAAGGTATCTGCGGTGTAGTTGTCTAGTCCGTCAACGCTAAGTGATAGCAACATTGTGTGAAAAGCGTCCATGGCTTCCGTGGTGTTACTTGTCCCATTGCTGCTAGTACCGCTGTTACTGCCTGTGCCTCCTGCACTGCCAGACGTGATCGCGTTTAAATTAAAACACGCCTGCAAATCGTCTAAGTTAGCGGTTAAACCACCGTTTTCTAAAGGATAGCTGAATTCTTGTGCCCAAGGCTGATCTATAGAAATCACATCCGGGCTTTCCTCTATCAAAGACTGGATAGACTTACGCGCAAAGGCCTCTGCGCCCATGGCGTACCAGTATGCTTGATTATTGTCTTTTAAGTTCATCGTACGCTGCACCTGAAGCTGCAAGCGTGTACCCATTTCTGTGGCTAATACGGAAACCAAAGCGACAATCATCAGCACAATCATCAGTGCCACACCCTCTTGTTTGGCCGGTGGGCTAGACAGTTGATGCGTACCCTTTACAGTCTCAGAGTGCTCATGGTTTTTTAAACGAAGCGTTCTAATTTTTGGCATTACGACGATTCACCCGTGGTTAAGGTGAATTCCCTACGAATTTTGCCGAAGTCTTTACTAACAAACTCAATGGCCACCGCGCGCGGCAGTGCTGTACCTTTGTAGCTCTCGCTCCACGACAGGTCTTCGTCTTCACCTAACGAACCGCTGTTAGCTGTGGCAAGAAATTCGATTTTCAGGCTTTCAATATCTTCTAACAGCACACGTACTTTTGGCTCATAGCCGATGACATTATCTACATAGTTGCTGTAAAGACGTTCTAACTTGTTTTCTTGGAGCCTATAGGCAACAAATTGTAGAGTACTTCTTGGCAACATTAGCTGAGGGTTATGCCACCCTCCGCGTACAAAACCAATGCCGTCATCGTCACTGTCGTCGGTTTCACCGCCTGACATGACCACGTCTTGCTTTTCGCCGTTAACCCTTGCTGCGCGTGGCACGGCTTGTTGGAGGTCTCGCTCGATAGTAATCATGGCACGCTGCAGCAACTGGAGCTTGGCAAAACGCTCTTCTGAAATGTCATTGCTATCGATAACAGTGGTTAATAAACCCGTTGATGCCAGTCCGATAAGGGTGAATATGGCCATAGCAATCAGTATTTCGATAAGCGTAAAACCGCGCTGCATGCTAATGTCCCGCCGTCGGTTTAGCCACAAAAGTGGTTACTGATGTAACTGAACTGCTGTAGCTTTCGTCTTCGCCCACCGAAACGGTTACCGAGCGTAAGTCGTTATCGTTGGTCTTCGCAACGGTTTGTTGCCAGTACCAGGTACGGTCCGCCATCTCCATCGTGCCTTTTAAGTTATTCTTTGGTGGCCAGGTGGTATCAAGTTGAAGCTGGTTAAGGCGATTGCTCGCTACCCAATTGGCAAAAGTGACAGACTCAATTTGGCCAACGCTTGATAGGTGCTCACCCGCAGCTTTGAGTACAGCAGTGCCGGTGAGTGCGAAAATAAGCAGTGCCACCATAACTTCGAGTAAGGTTAAACCACGTTGGATATGGGGTCTGTTAGGCGCAATGCTTTTGCCAGATGAATTTACCGTGCTTGTTCTCATATTAGGCGCGTTCATAATGGACGCTCCAGGGGACCTTCAAGCACTAAAGGCGGTAAGTCTTGGTTTTGCAGGCTGTAGTAAACAGGGGAGTCGCCGTCGTCACCTTCGTAATTAAACGATAACGTAAAAGGGGTAATTTCGCCGCTCGACATAATTAGCACTTGCGGTGGAGGCAGCTTTTTCTCTTCTTCGTTACCTATTTCAACGCCTTCATCAGAAACGCTAAGATTTTCATCGAATAGTTCTCTGTCAAAGAGCCTGTCTTCAACGTCCCACGGTAAGTCGTCTAAATTTAAAGTGAAGGTAAAAGGCTCAGGTAACGTGTAAGGCTCGTAGGTTTTTTCGCCCTCGATACGCTGCCATTCATCATCGTCGTCTAAGTAAACGAAGAAGTATTCGTTTTTGTCGGCTTCAAAGCGCACGCCCAGCTGCTGTTGATTTAACACCGCAAAATCGCTGGCCATATCAACGATTACCTGTAGGCGTTGGGCTTGGGTTTTCAGCAGGTCTGATTTACTCGCGCCAAAGGCGTTAAACATAACGTAACCTGCCGCCAAACCCATAAGCAGCAATACCAGCATGACTTCTAATAGGGTGAAGCCTGCTTTATGAAACGATGTACTGCCGCGGTAGCGCATATAAGTTAGTTCAGGTATTCGTTAATATTCCAGTTACCAATATCATCATCAGTACCCGGCTCGCCGTCTGGACCATTAGAGAAAATATCAACTACGCCAAGCTCTCCCGGGCTGATTAGCGCATATGGGTTGCCCCATGGATCTTCAGGCAGACGCTTGATAAAGCCGCCTTCAGGATAGTTACGTGGAATAGGGTCGATAGTAGGTGCTGTAACCAGCGCATCTAAACCTTGCTCTGTGGTGGGAAAACGGTTGTTGCGCAGCTTGTACATTTCAAGCGCACTTTCCATTTGCTGGATGTCTACCGCCGCCTTTTTAAGCTGCGCTTCTTCTTGGTTCCCCAAGATTTGCGGTGCCACCATAGACGCCATAATACCGATGATTAGAAGTACGACCATGACTTCAATCAAACTGAAACCAGAACTGCGATTAAGTGTTTTCATTAAATATTCACCATGTTGTTCAATGCTAAAATTGGTTGCAATATTGCCATAACGATAAACAGAACAATGCCCGCCATCGATACAATAAGTAAGGGTTCAAATACCTTAAGTGAGACACCAATAAGCGCTTCAAATTCCCTATCTTGATTATCTGCGGCGCGAGATAGCATTTGCTGTAGCTCGCCGGATTTTTCACCTGACGCAATCATATGCATCATCATTGGTGGAAACATTTTTGTATTATCTAGCGCGGCGCGCAAGCTGGAGCCTTCTTTAACGTTGACTGCGGCTTCGGCTACTTGATTTTTAATATGCTGATTTTCCAGTACATCACCTGAAATACGCATAGCCTCAAGTAGCGGCACTGCGCTGGCACTTAGAATACTCAAGGTTCGTGCAAAACGGGCGGTGTTAAGCCCGCGAGACACCCGGCCTATCAATGGCAAGGTTAACAGCGCTCTGTGGTAGCGTAGCTTCATGTGCTTTTGCTGCAGCACGCGCTGAATAATAACGATAAGCACGCCTATACCAACAAGCATAAACAAGCCGTAATTTTGTAGCCATGTGCTCACCGATATTAGGAATTGGGTGATGCCCGGCAGGTCTTGACCCATGTGGTCGAACTGTCCAACAATTTTAGGCACTACCACCGTTAACAATAGCAACACGATACCCATTGCAAAAAACAGCATTAACGACGGATAAATCATCGCTTGTGTAATTTGACTGCGGGTCTGTTGTCTGCGCTCTGTGTAGTCGGCAAGACGATTCAGCACGGTATCAAGATGGCCTGATTTCTCCCCTGCTGCGACCATAGCGCGATACAGCTCATCAAATACGCTGGGAAATTGCGCAAGCGCATCAGCAAGTCCGTGACCTTCTACCACTTTACTGCGTACTGCCATCATCATATTTTTTTGACGAGGCTTTTCGCACTGTTCAGCGACGGCAAGTAGCGCCTCTTCTACAGGAAGAGCTGATTCAACAAGAGTAGCAAGCTGGCGTGTAAGTAGCGCTAAATCTGACGCTGAAATACGGGGTTTAAATAAAGAAAATGATAGGCCTTTGCCTTCACTTTGTGCGCGCTCTGCGACCTGCTCGACTTCTAAGGGAATTAAACCTTTTTCGCGCAGCTGTTGGCGAACCTGACGGGCATTATCGCCTTCAAGTACACCATTTGTATTCTTACCGCGGGCATTAACCGCTTTGTAAGCGAATGCCGCCATTTAGTCTTCCCTCGTTACTCGAAGCACTTCTTCAAGAGAGGTTTCACCCGCTAAAACCTTGCTGCAGCCATCTTCACGGATGCTTGGGGTAGAGGTTCTGATATAACGTTCAATCGCTTGTTCGCCGACACCTTCGTGCATCATTTCACGTACTTTTTCGTCAACTAATAACAGCTCGTGAATACCGGTACGACCACGATAGCCCGTTTGGTTACACGCGGCGCAGCCGTGCGGCTTATAGATAGTGGTGTCGCTTGTGGCATTCTGCCCTAATATTTCCAGCTCAGAGGCGTCAGGTGAATGTGGCTTTTTGCAATCTGGGCACAGGGTACGAACGAGTCGCTGTGACAATACGGCCAATAAGCTCGAAGACAACAGAAATGGCTCAATGCCCATGTCTTCTAAACGGGTAATCGCGCCTGCTGCCGTATTGGTATGCAGAGTAGACAGTACCAAGTGACCGGTTAAACTGGCTTGAACGGCAATTTGTGCGGTTTCGATATCGCGGATCTCACCCACCATGACTACATCGGGGTCTTGACGCAAAATAGCGCGAAGGCCTCTGGCAAAAGTCATATCTACACGGGGATTAACCTGCGTTTGTCCAATGCCCGGAAGATCGAACTCAATAGGATCTTCAACGGTTAAAATGTTTCTGTCTCGCGAGTTTATTTCGGTTAACCCTGCGTACAAGGTGGTACTTTTACCTGAGCCCGTTGGACCAGTAACCAATATAATGCCGTGAGGCTTGCGAATAAGAGATGAGAAGTGGTTTCGGTTTTGCAGCGTCATGCCTAAATCTTCAAGATTTAAGCGCGCATTGTTCTTATCCAATAGACGTAGCACCACACGCTCGCCGTGACTTGAGGGCATAGTAGAAACACGTACGTCTACCGCTCGTCCTGCAATGCGCAATGTGATACGCCCATCCTGTGGTACGCGTTTTTCGGCAATGTCTAATTTCGCCATAACTTTAATACGCGATACCAACATGGAAGAAAGTTTGCGGTTAGGGCGCAAAATTTCACGAAGTACACCGTCTACGCGAAAGCGAACCACAAGCTGATTTTCGAAGGTTTCGATGTGAATATCCGACGCACCTTCTTTAATCGCTTCGCCCAACATAGCGTTGATAAGCTTAATAATGGGCGCATCGTCTTCACTGTCTAACAGGTCTTCAGTGTCCGGCAAGTCTTCAGCAAGGGCGAACAAATCACTTTCGTTGCCAAGATCTTCCATTAGCTGTTTAGCCGCTGAGCTATCTCGCTGGAACGCACTGGTCAGCAGGCTCTCAAATTCGTCAGCGGGTATGGTTTTGGGTACAAAGGGCTCACCGTAGAAGCGACGTACTTCGGCAAACACATCAAACGGCGTATTTTCTGTAAAATACAAAACAGCCGGCGTTTCATTGGTTTCAAGCAACACCTGATTGCGCTTTGCAAAGCTAAAAGAAAGCTGTCTTGGACCGGCCTCTTCTTCAGGCAAACCGGCGTCTTCACCCATAGCTTCCAAGGCTTCTTCTTGCGCCTCTAGAGCTTGGGTAATTTGTTCGTCCTGCCCCGCCATACTAGTCGTTACCTTCTTTTTTCTTCTCTTTCTCTGAGAGATACTCTTCAAACGAAGGTGGTAAAGCGAGTTCGTCGTCCCATTGTGGCAAGCTTGGCGTTTCAGCTGACGGCATTAGAGACACGCCCTCTTGCTGACGTTTAAGCTGAAGTGCGCGAATGTAGTTATACTTGCGATGGCTAATAGAATTCATGGTTGCGCCGTCACGGACAATCGTTGGCTTTAAAAATACCATTAGATTACGCTTGCGTTTGCTGGTCGACGTTGTTTTGAAGAGATGACCAAGAATAGGGATATCACCTAGCAATGGCACTTTAGACACACTTTCTTGTACGTCTTCATCAATCAAGCCACCTAATACGATAGTACCGCCATCATCAACAATTACTGTGGTTTTAATTTCACGTTTGTTAATTGAAATATCAACCGACGTTGCACCGCTTACGCTCGATACTTCTTGTTCAATAAGTAGTTGTACCGCATCGCCCTCGTTAATTTGAGGCGTTACTTTAAGTTTGATGCCTACCTCTTGTCGGTCGACCGTTTGGAAAGGATTAGAGTTGTTCGCGCCTGTTGTGGTACCCGTAATAATAGGTACCTCTTGACCAACAATGAAAAACGCTTCTTCGTTATCCATGGTAGTTAGGTGAGGTGTGGCAAGAATATTTGAATTGGTATCAGTGCTTACCGCCTGTACCACTGCGCCCCAGCCATTTTCGATAACGCCAGCAATCAGGCCGTTTGCACCGCCAAGTAAGCTTGCAAGAGCAGTGAAGTCGCCTTCTATCGTGTCCGTTGTTTCTACCACTTCACCGTTGGCAGTGATGTTGGTTTGCGTGGTCTCTCTATCTTCGGCCTGTCGTAGTGCCACAGCTAATGAACCGACGCCTATAACACCATTATTGAACTGTGTACCACCGCCCTCTTCTGACACCCATTGCACACCTAATGTGTTGCCGTCGCCTTCAAAAACTTCAACGATAATGGCTTCAACTTGTACCTGTGCACGGCGAATATCCAGTTGACGCACCACTTCTTCTAGCGAGCGCATCATGTCTGGCTCTGCAGTTATAACGATGGCGTTAGAATCTTCGTGTGCGTCGATGCTAATTTCGCGGTTTGAGCTTGCTCTGCGCGATGTGGCGCCGCTGCCTTGCTCTTCTGCTTGGATACTGGCCGATACGCCTTGCAGAACTTTGACTAAATCTTCTGCCTTAGCGTAATTAAGAAACAGTACGCGAGTGTTGCCATTGGACTCCAGCTCTTGGTCCATGCGTTGAATAAGATTGATAAGACGCTGACGCGCTTTAATGTCGCCGCTTACGATCACAGAGTTCGTTCTGTCGTCTGCTACAACGCGAGGTTCAGATTTAGCGCCTGTATTGGCTTTACCTTGTGATTTGTTGATACTTTCAATAATACGTACCATCTCAGAAGCTGAAGCATAACGAAGCTTAACAATCTCTACTTCTTCGTCACCAGCGCGGTCTACGCGCTCAATGATTTCAACAAGACGATTAACCACCGCAGCACGGCCCGTTAGCATCATCACGTTTGATGGATCGTGGCTAACCACGTTACCGCCGCCCGCTTGGTCATTAAGCTGGCGCAATATAGGCGCAAGTTCGCGCACCGGTACGTTATAAACAGGCACAACGCGGGTAATAAACTCATCGCCGTCTTGCTGCGCGCCTTCAACAACCGGGATATTCGATGTCTTTGCGTCTTTTGAGCGAACGACTTTTAAAATTCCGCTAGGCATTTCTACAACGGCAAAATCATACACTTGTAATACGTTCAGGAAAAACTGGTAGTACTGATCCTCGTTGAGCATGTCGTAGCTGCGTACGCTTATTTTGCCGCGTACGTTAGGGTCGACAATAATAGTTCGCTCAAGATTTTTACCAACAATATTTATGAATTCATTGATGTCAGTATCTTTGAAATTAGGCATGTACTCAGCGGCCGTGACCGAGAAACACAGAAGCGCTGTGCACATGGCTGTGCCTAAGCGAGATAATAGTTTTTGGCTAGTGCGCCTTTTCATTCTAACTTCCTTCATTTCCTAACTTGTCGATGACCGAATTGCTTTATTTGTTATTTTGTATACCTAGCGACAATATAGTGCTACTACCGTTAGTGGTATTAAGACTCGGGTAAATCTAGGTATAGCGTAGTTAAACTGCCATCTCGAATAATCGTTAATTCTATAGTTTGTGCATTGCGTAGCTCAGACAGTGCCTCTTGCGATTGCTGCAAGTCGGTAAGGTCTAGCCCGTTAATCTGTGTAATGACATCGCCTGCCTGAAGCCCTGCCGATTTAAATAATTCGGGCTCTTTGCCGGGGCTTACCTGGTAGCCGATAAGCTGACCTTCTTCAGTTTTTGGCGATATTGAAATAAAGTCTGTGAAGTTGGCTGGACGCTCTCGCAGAGCTGCAGTTGCCTCTAATGCTTCGTCGCTAAGCTCAACGGTGTCTTCTTCTAATTCTTCTGGCTCAGGTCGATTTCTTGCCTGCATTTCACGGCGACGATTAGCTTCGTCGTAGTCAATTCCGTCAAGCATCAGGGTTTCGTTTCTCACCCCGTTCTTAATAATAACGCGATCGTTGTACACTTTTTGCAACGTGGCATTGGTGCCTTCAATCTTCTCACCTAAGCCATAAACCGCTTGGCTGCCGCGATTTTCAATAATAGCGGTACCCGCCTCCTGCTCTGAACTGGCCACAACGCCCGTCAGGGTTAGGTTTAAGCGCGTTTCTGGTGCGTCGGTAACCTCGGCAACCGGTTCCGCGGGTTTAGCCGCTGCATTACCAAACAGATTCAACTGTTGTATTTTGGCAATGTTGACCCCATTTTGGCCTGACGGCGAAGAAATAACCGGAGCACGGCTTACTGTGGGTGTCGCAGATAGTTGAGGTTCGGGTATAATTCGCCACACGAGTTTGGCTGCAAATGCAATTAAATACAGGCTGAGCAGAACCACTACGATGGTATGTAGCTGTTTTTGATGCTGGTTCAGATAAACAACCAGAGATTGTGGGTTGGGTTTATTGAATGTCATGCTGCCACTGATGGTACTGCTTTATTATAATATAGTGAATTTTTGGTTAACCGCGCTTTAGCAAACCCATAATATCCTAGTAAAGGTGAGGGTCACAACACTAAAGCCACACCATTACGAAAATATTACATGAGCCAATCGGATAGCAACAATACAACACAAAATGTCAGGCTGGACAAGTGGCTATGGGCTGCAAGGTTCTTTAAGACCCGCGCAATAGCCAGAGACATGGTGCAGTCGGGAAAAGTCCAGTACAACGGGCAAAGAGCCAAACCTGGTAAGCATGTAGAGCTTGGCGCCATGATTAAAGTTCCCTCAGGATGGGATAATCGTGAAATTAAGGTGCTAGGCTTAAGTGACAAGCGTTTGAGCGCTCCTTTGGCGCAGGCGCTTTTTGAAGAGACGATTGAAAGTGTAACAAAACGTGAAGAAAACCAAACGGCGCGCAAAATGAACGCCTTTCACAGCCCAAAACCAGATCATAGACCTGATAAAAAGCAGCGACGACAGATTATTAAATTTAAGCAGCAATAATGAGCTGCTCAACAGGATTAGTTATGAGCGATTTCGATAAATTACACCGCTTCTTATTTACCCAAGCTAACGTTCGTGGCGAATTGGTTCGTCTTGATGAGAGCTTAAAGCAAATTGTGCACAGCTATGAATACCCCGTGCAAATTCAAACATTGTTAAGTGAAATGGCGGCAGCGACGTCATTGTTAACGGCAACGCTTAAGTTTAAAGGTGAAATTTCTCTTCAAATTCAAAGCAAAGGCCCGGTAAGTTACGCGGTCTTAAATGCTACTCACGAACAAACGCTTCGCGGGGTGGCGCGCTGGGACGAAACATTAGAAACCTTGCCTGAAACGTTTTCAGAGTTACTATCTCAAGCGGTATTAGTCATTACTATCACACCAGATGAAGGGGAGCGTTATCAAGGTGTTGTCGCATTAGATAAGCCTTCTCTAGCTGAATGTATTGAAAGCTACTTTGCTCAGTCAGAGCAGCTAGCGACCAGCGTGCACCTAATGACAGACATGAGCGACCCTAAAAACGCGAAGGCGTCGGGTGTATTGCTTCAGGTCTTACCGACTGATGCCAGTGCTACTGATGTGTCGCAAGCCAATGAGTTTGCTCATATCACTAAGCTTACTCAAACGTTGACCAAAGAAGAGATGTTTACGTTGTCGGTTGAAGATATTTTGTATCGTCTTTACCACCAAGAAGACGTGGAAGTGTATCCAGCGAAGGACGTAACCTTTGCCTGCTCATGCTCAAAGGAGCGCAGCGCAGAAGCACTTCGTCACGTAGAGAAGTCTGAGCTTCACGCAATTATTGCTGAAGAAGGGGCGATCAAAATGAACTGCCAGTATTGTCATACCGAATATCGCTTCGATAGTATCGACGTAGAGGCTATTCATAGCGGCAACTTCGACGCACCGTCTTCAAATCAGTAACTGCTTGTTTACTGCTGTGTTAAAGCACCTTCTTTCGAAGGTGCTTTTTTGTTTCTGAATCTCTCACCGTCTAGATAGGTTCATTTTCCCAACACTTCACTTTTGGTTAAAAAATGTCCAGCAGTAAGTGTTTAACTTTTTTTCCACAGTCCCACTTTTCTTTTATTTCTGTTTCAGTGAAAGTTTTCACCCGATGTTTCAAAAAAAAATTCATCTTTTTATTTTGAAATTCATCGATCAATATAGGTTTTCTACGCCCTTTTTTTGCATTTATATCCAAGGAAAAGGCTTTCCTTGTAATTAATTTACAATATTTATGAAATTTTAATGTGAGAAATAGTGAATATGTGTTTTATAAATGCGTGTTAGGCCTTGTTTACATTACACTCGAAGAGGTGATACTTTTTTGAAAGTGCTTTTGAAAAATTACATATAGGGTAACAGCCATGACCGCAGCAGCCTCAATTCAAACGGAACTGAAAGTAACGCCACTCACCGACCTGCCAAATGCAGAACTTATCGAGCGCGCCGTCAAGCGCGGCGAAGGTGTCCTTGACAAAAACGGCGCGCTTGTCGTTGAGACCGGAAAACGAACCGGTCGCTCTCCAAATGATAGATTTATCGTTAAAGAGTCAACAACCGAAAATGACATCGATTGGGGCAAGGTGAATAAGCCTTTTGACGCTGACAAATTTGATGCGCTGTGGAATCGCGTTGAAGCTTATCTGTCTACCCAAGAACACTTTCTTTCACACCTTCAAGTGGGCTCCGATCCTGAACATGCTTTGTCGCTTGAAGTAAGAACGCAAACCGCGTGGCAGCACGTTTTTGCCCGCAACCTTTTTATTATTCCTGAACAATGGAATGTTAAAGGCGACCAGCCTTGGCAAATCTTAAACGTACCTGGTTTCACTTGTGAGCCAGAGCGTGACGGCACAAACAGTGATGGTACAGTTATCATCAACTTCGCTAAAAAGCGTGTGTTGATTGCAGGCATGCGTTACGCAGGTGAAATGAAAAAAGCCATGTTCTCAGTGCAAAACTTCCTACTTCCGGCAAAAGACGTGCTACCTATGCACTGTTCTGCCAACGTGGGTGAAGAAGGCGATGTGACTCTGTTTTTCGGTCTTTCAGGCACAGGTAAAACCACGCTTTCAGCCGATCCTAAGCGCTTCTTAATTGGTGACGACGAGCACGGCTGGGCACCAGGTAGCGTATTTAATATTGAAGGCGGTTGCTACGCTAAATGTATTGACCTATCTCAAAAGAACGAGCCAGTAATTTGGAATGCTATCAAGTTTGGTACCATCTTAGAAAACGTAGTGCTTGATGAAACACGCACGCCAGACTATACCGACACGTCGTTAACCCAAAACTCACGTGCGGCCTATCCGCTTTCACACATTGAAAAGCGCGTTGCTGAAAACCGAGGCGGCGAACCTCGCTCGGTTGTATTTTTGACCTGTGACGTAAGTGGCGTATTGCCTCCTGTTTCAGTGTTAAGTGAAGAAGCTGCGGCGTATCACTTTTTAAGCGGTTACACAGCGAAAGTAGGCTCTACTGAAATTGGCTCTACAAGCGATATTGAATCAACCTTCTCAACTTGTTTTGGTGCGCCTTTCTTCCCGCGTCCAGCAGGCGTGTATGCAGAGCTTCTGATTAAGCGTGTTAAAGCGTTTGGCGCTAAGGTTTACTTGGTTAATACCGGTTGGACAGGCGGCCCTTACGGCACAGGTAGCCGTTTTGATATCCCTACTACGCGCGCCATCATTGATGCGATTGTATCGGGTAACTTGGCTGATGTTGAAACTCAGCACATTGACGCGTTAAACCTAGATGTGCCAGTGGCAATAGACGGTGTAGACAGCAATTTGCTTGTACCACAAAACACGTGGGCAGACAAAGAGAAGTACAACGAATACGCCGCTAACTTAGTCAACGACTTTAAACAGAACTTTGAAAAATACGACGTTAGCGACGCTATCGTTAAAGCCGGGCCGGGTAACTAACACTCGGTCTGCCCCTTCCCAACGTTCATCACTCTCAACGTGATTGATGTTTTGCCCGCACCGTGTTGCGGGCTTTTTTATGCGGATTGGTATTATTAGGCTTTCGAGAGCTAGCTGCTTTAATGGCACCTTTAATATTAGAGCATTGAGCTAAACCAATTTGTGGATACTGGAGTAAAGTTGATGTCGGCCTTGTACTGAAAAAGTGCGCTGTCCATATGACTATCTCTTATCCAGTATTTCTGTTTATCAATAGAGATAAGTCTTAGGGAGTAGGGCACGCCAAATGGATCTAGAGGAGCAGTTTCGATAAGTAGCGAAGTATCAAAAATACGAATCTCTCTTTGTCTATTGTTTGGTGGTGGAGTTAATTTGTTTTGAGCATCATAAATAACTGGAACATGTAAATACACAACGCCTTCTGGGAGGTTATGTTTACTGACAACTTCAAATAACTCTTCGCGATCAAATCCCGATTGTTGGATGTCCCAACTGGAGTCAATAAATACTGTCGCTAAAGCGACGGTATTATTTCCAACATGAATAAATGCGCTAGGCTGAAATAATCTGACAAAGCAATAAAACCCAAATAAAGATGTAATGACACCAAATAACATCCATCGCATCATTCATTTCGCTTTAGATTAACTTTATTAGGAAAGGTTGGCATCGGCGCATAAGGCATAACGAAGTATTCTCCAATGATTAATAGACTCCCTGTTTATACATCTTTTTATATCAGTAAGTGAGCCAAAGAGATAATCATTAATAAAGCAATTGTTGTTAACAAATTTAACATCCGACATTCCGCATCAAATTCAGGAATAAA
>NZ_CACSIH010000246.1:0-28007 GCF_902705805.1 Alteromonas alvinellae
AAATCAGTTAATTAGGTGCGGAATGACGGTAACATTATGAATACGTATGTTTATTTAAGTTGAGCAATGCACTGGCTATCATTCACCGTACACAAGTAGGCTTTAATTAAGCGCGCTTCGTTAATTAAGTGCGGTTCGCTAATTAGGTGCGCTTCGCTATGAAGCATAAAGAAGGTTTTGAGCATGATAGACAGGAAACAGCGTATAGCACTTGCATGTGCTGGTTTGGCATTTTTCTCGGTAAATACGGTAGCCGAAGTTCAAACAGCGACACTCGAAAAAACAACGCTAAATATTGATACGGATACCAATGACTTCACGATAAGCGCGTTGCACGATAGTGGCTTTCAAGTAACGTATCTTACTGATGATAATGGCACGCCTTACGCAAATCTACCGTCTATGGCGCTTCCCGAGCCCGCGTTGACTGGTGTCACAAACAAAAAAGCTAATGATGTAGAGCTAGTTGAAACTGCGACAACCCTAACCTTAAAACTCAATAATATTGCAGCGCATGTTGATAAGGCGACGCACGCTATCAGTTATTCTGTTAACGGCAAAATTGTCGCGAAAGAGCAAGGCGGACTAAGTATTTCCAGTAACGGCGTCAGCCTGTCGTTTGCGTTAGATGAAAACGAAAAGCTCTACGGCGGTGGCCAGCGCGTCTTAGGTATGGATCGTCGTGGTCATAGCATGCCGCTTTATAACAAAGCACACTATGGTTACACCACGTCTTCAAATCAGATGTACTTTGGCTTGTCGGCTGTGATGTCGTCAAAAAATTACAGCGTATTGTTCGATAACACCGCTTCTGGTGAGCTAGATATTGGCAAAACGAACAGCGACGAGTTGCTATTTAAGGCGCAAGGCGGCCGTGCTAGCTACATCATGGTGTTGGGTGAAAATTTAGAAGATACAGTAAGGTCTACCGTTGCAGTAACGGGAAAGCAGCCGCTTCCACCGCGTTGGCTACTCGGTAACTTTGCGTCTCGATTTGGCTATAAATCACAAAATGAAGTGATGGATGTTGTTGATGCCTTTAATACGCAAGATATTCCCGTTGATGCCGTAGTGCTTGATTTATATTGGTTTGGCAAAGACATTAAAGGGCACATGGGGAACTTAAGCTGGGACGCCGCCACTTTCCCTGAACCCGAGAAAATGATTAGTGAGCTACGCGCTCAAGACGTGAAAACCGTGCTTATAACCGAGCCTTTTATTCTCACGACGTCAAAACAATGGGAAAGCGCCGTTGCCAATAATGCCCTTGCTCAAAACGATAACGGTGCGCCGTATACCTTCGATTTTTATTTTGGCAATACCGGCCTTGTCGATGTGTTCAGTGAAGCGGGTCAAGATTGGTTTTGGCAATATTATGAAAAGCTTGCTGCACAGGGTGTTGCCGGCTGGTGGGGCGACCTGGGTGAGCCAGAAGTGCATCCTGATGATATTCAGCACATGTGGCAGTCTACAAAAGTAAGCGGCGCAGAAGTGCACAATGCCTACGGTCATCAGTGGGCGAAAACCGTGTATAACAATTTAACTGCGCTACAGCCCGACACGCGCCCCTTTGTGCTGATGCGTTCAGGCTTTTTGGGCAGTCAACGGTACGGAATGGTGCCTTGGACAGGCGATGTGAGTCGAAGCTGGGGCGGACTTAAACCTCAGGTAGAGTTGGCACTTCAAATGAGTGTTTTTGGAATGGCGTATACCCATTCCGACTTAGGTGGGTTTGCTGGAGGCGAAACCTTTGATCCTGAGCTTTATACAAGATGGCTTCAGTTCGGTACCTTTTCACCGGTATTTAGGCCTCATGCCCAAGATAATATTGCGCCAGAGCCAATTTTCCACGCCGATCCCGTAAAGTCTATTGCGCGTAAGTTTATCCAACTTCGCTATGACATGCTGCCCTATAACTATTCATTGGCCTTTGAAAATGCGCTTTACGGCACGCCATTAATGCGCCCGGTAGCTATGGCGTACGGTGAAAGCGATTGGTTTGAAAATGCAGACAGTTATCTGTGGGGCGATGGTCTGTTAGTTTCGCCTGTGACGAGCGCTAACCAAACGGTGTGGCCGACCAAGTTGCCTGAAGGCGTATGGTTTGATTTTTTCTCTGATACGAAATACCTAGGTGGTCAAACCGTTAACTACCCGCTAAGCCAAGATAATTTCCCAGTGTGGGTAAAAGCGGGAAGCTTTATGCCAATGGCTGACGGGCTTAGCCGCACAGAGCAGTTTGATGCACGTAAAATAGAAATGCATTACTGGCATGACAATTCAGTGAGTTCATCTTCATATACTTATTACGAGGATGACGGCAAAAATCCAGCGTCTGTTGAAAAAGGCTTGTACACCAAACTACAGCTCAGTGCGTCAGTAGACGAAAAGGCCGCATTAACTCTGACGCTTGATAGCGAAGGCAGCTATATAGGTATGCCTAAGCAGCGAGACATCACTTACATCGTGCACGGTTTAAGCGAAAAACCACAGAGCGTTTCAATCGACGGCAGGCGCGTACCTGTAATGTGGGATGAAAAAGGGAAAACGCTTTCACTTGCAATTTCTTGCGATTATCAGCAATCTGTAAAGGTAGTGATTATGTGATAATTAAGGGCTGCTGTTCTTTCTTGCACAGTAAAGGTCAGCGCCCTCAAAAGGTTCACTTTGTGTTCAAGGGCATAACTACGCTGTGCCCTCACGCCTAAATCGGATGTCTTTCTACTGATATCAGCCATGGAGCCTAAATGAGCCGACTTCCTGCCACCATCGTTATTTTCGCTGGTTTTTTTCTAATTGGTAAATTGTTTCTTCTGTGGGGAATATTACTGCCAGATATTGCAGCCGATTTGCAAATGTCTGAAGTAGTCAGTGGCGCACTTTTTTCGCTTTTCTCTGTAGGCATGATGTTAGGCGCTGTGATTGGTGGCAAGTATGCCAGTCGCTTCGAATATATGCCGCTATTAGCCACGTTATTCAGTATGAATACGGCGCTGTTGCTGCTTGTGTCAGTGCTTACCGCTTGGCAATGGTTTTTGGTGTTAGCGGTATTAATAGGTGTGGTGAGCTCAACAATATTTACTATTGGCCACACGCTTATTGCACGAATGTACGCAGAAAAGCGTTTTACTATGATGGGCTTAATGGACTTTATGTTCAGTTTAGGTACGTTTGCTGCGTCGTTCTTTGTAACACTGTTATATATTGTTGACCACAACTGGCGATTGCCTATTCAGGTGTTGGCAGGCGTTATGATTGTGCTTTCGTGCTATGCATTCATTGCGGCGCGTTCTCAGGCGAAAGTGCTCAAAGGTCAACCTAAAGCGCCTAAAAAGACGCTGGCATTTGGGGTCATCATCAAGCAACCTGTTTTTATATTTCTAACGCTGCTCACTTTTGGCTATGGCGCGGTAGAGTTTGGTAACGCGAACTGGTTTGTGAGCTATGCGCAAAACGGCTTAGGCTTTACTGGCGAACAGTCGAGAAACCTACTGGCATTTTTTACCGCTGGCATGGTGATCAGTCGTTTGACCTTTCCATTTTTACTGCGATTTGTATCGGTGCATCGCATGATTGTCATCATGGCGACAGCCTCACTAGCGGGTGTATTCGCACTAAAGCTAATGCCTTCTTTTTATGGAATTGGCGCTGGTAATCTAATGCTTGGTTTAGGGTTAGGTGGCCTGTTCCCATTAGCTTTGTCAGCGGCAATGAATATCGACAGCGACAACGGCCCTGTGCTTTCCGGCATTTCTATTATCGGTAACTCAACTGGCGTACAGGTCGCTTCCTTTTCGACTGGGCTGTGGGCGAATTTTGTGCCCCTTACCACTGCATTTTGGGTGATACCATTAGGTGGATGCGTACTGTGGCTTGCTTCTTATGGTTACAGCAGAAAAATTAAATACCACAGAAGCTAGAGAACAAGCGGCTGAGAAACCTATAAACAGCGCAATGGAAATTCTTAGCTACAGGAACAATGTACCGCTGCGAATAACCTAAAATCCGCTGCGCTATTTCTTTTCAGGTAGTTCAGAAAGGTATGGCAAATAAAACTCGGCCACTAGCCCTTGCTGCGGATGGTTTCTTAGTGTTACCTCACCGTCATGGGCTTCTACAATTCTTCGAATAATGGCAAGTCCTAAGCCTGAGCCTGACGAGTTACGGGCCTTATCGCCTTGCGCAAACGGCATGAAAACGCTATTGAGTTCATCTTCAGGTATGCCAGGCCCAAAATCACGCACTTTGCAATACACACGCTTCTCATGACGATTGTAAAAGCTACTAATGGCAATTTCTTCAGAGCCATATTTAAAAGCGTTTTCGATAAGGTTGTCGACGACGCGTTTCATTGCAATTCGTCGCAATGACAAGGGGGGAATAGTGTTGAGCTTGAGTTCGATGTGGTGTCTATCGTCAAGGTGTCGTGCTTGTACAAGCTCAGCGATAATCGCGTTCAAATCGGTTTCTTGAGTGACTTCTTCGGTGTCGTAGCGGGCATAGTCAATGAACTGATCGATGATGGCGTTCATGTCTTCTATGTCATTAACTATGCCGTCTTTTATCCAATCTTGATCTTCTGGCAGCATTTCCGAGGCAAGGCGAATGCGAGTAAGCGGCGTGCGCAAATCGTGAGAAATACCCGCTGTCATGATATTTCGGTCATTCTCAAGTTGCTTGATCCCCTGATTCATGCGGTTAAACGCTCGAGTAACCTGAATCATTTCGGTGCTGCCTTGCTCGCGAAGCGGCGCCGGGTGTTCACCTTTACCCACCGCTATTGCTGCTTTTTGCAGGGCAGACAATGGGCGGGTCATGCGTCTTACAAACAACCAGCCCCCGGCCACACTCAATATGCCAATTACCATTAAGTACATAGTCAGAGGGGATATATTTGCTTCGTTAAGTCCTGAAATAGGAATAGAGATCCACGTATCTGGGTAGCGGTTCAGGGATATCCACACAATGTATGGCGCATTTTCGTCACTGGCCTGCGTGGTGGTGCTAATGCGCACATCTGCAAGCTGCCGGAGCTGCTCGCTAACCTGAGAAGAAATATAGCTATAGTATACGGCGCTCTCCAATCCATTCTGTTTGGCAACGCTTTCGTCAAAAACCTGTACCTGGGTTTTTTGAAAATAGCGGTCGCGGGTTTCCTGGTTAGTCACCAACAAGTCGTTGGCGAGCACAGATTTAACTTGGGTGGCCAATAAGCTGTTAATTTGTTGGTAGCTGGGCTGAATAAAGTAATAGGTAACAGAGATGTAGGACACAATCTGATTAATAAGCAACAGCACGCCAATAAGCATGACGGTTTGGCCAAATGCACTTTTGGGAATTAAACGCATAAATTGCCGTCGCTTTGAATCATAAGCCAGTGTTTGGAATGGCAGTAGGTAAAAGCATAATTAGGGGTCATGAGTAAACATACTTCACTTGCGCACTGGCCAAGACGGTAGAGCCCGTCGTATCCATCATAGGTGCTAAACTTGTTCGCCATCAGGCACGAATACGTAGCCCAATCCCCACACGGTCTGTATATACCTAGGGTTGGCAGGGTCTTCTTCAAGCATTCTTCGTAAGCGTGAAACCTGAACGTCAATGCTGCGTTCTAAGGCGCTGTAGTCGCGACCACGCGCTAGGTTCATTAGTTTGTCTCGCGACAATGGCTCGCGGGGGTGAGTGACCAGAGATTTCAATACCGCAAACTCACCGCTAGTCAGGGTAAGCGGCGTATCACCATCTGTCATTTCTCGCGTGGCAAGGTTCAGTTTGTAACTGCCAAATTCCACAATTTGCACATCTTTAGACGGCGCGCCCGGCGCTTCGCTGCTGCGTCTGCGCAATACCGCTTTAGCGCGTGCTAGTAGCTCGCGTGGGTTAAATGGCTTAGGCAAATAATCGTCTGCGCCCATTTCAAGGCCGATAATACGGTCAACTTCATCGCCTTTTGCAGTAAGCATAATAATGGGCATGTCGTTTTCTTGCTGGCGCAATCTGCGGCATATAGACAAGCCGTCTTCGCCAGGAAGCATAAGGTCCAAAACCATTAAGTGAAAATTCTCGCGCTCAAGCAGTCTGTCCATTTGTTCTGCGTTAGCCGCACTGCGAACTTGATAGCCCTGCTCGAGCAAATAGCGCTCTAATAGGCTGCGCAGACGCATGTCATCATCAACAACGAGAATTTTAGAGGTTTCCTGACCCATACTCATACCTTTCGTTTTACTTTTGTTTCACTATAACCACAAGATGTGAAATACAAAAGCGAGAAAAGCGTAAAAGGCAGGGGATGTTTGTTACAAATAGTGTCTAGGGCCTGTTGCTCTTTTATGTACAGCAAGATTCAGTAAAGACCCAGCAAAGGCCCAGCAAGCTTTAGAGAAAAGGAGGCAGTTAAGCATTTCTCCTCCCTAAACTTATTGAGAACTGCCGTTGATTACAAGCTGTAAAAAACGTAGGCACTGCAACAACACATCAGCAGTTCAAGTTGTAATCCTTAAGAGGCGCTAATCAAAAGTGACGACGTTAAGGGCTTTTGTTTGCGCCGTTCCATTAAGCGTTTCTAAATATAACTGCGTTATAGCATCAGCTCCGCGGTGCGATTGCTCATAAAACTGATCGCTCACTTTCTCTGCGAAGCGTTTCCATGCACTGGCGTATTTTGCCAAAAAGGCCTCGTGCCCCCATTCATGTTGGCGCAGTTTCACGCGAGCTGGCGCGAAAAATATCTCTGCATTGAGCAATTTGGGGTTGGGCTTCTCTTGGGCTTTCCAATCTGTCGCACCAATGAGTGTAACGTCGCTCAGGCTGTCGCCAAGCTGCTTGGTAAGGTCATTAATCAACGTACCGTTGGCAGCGAAATCAAGCAGCCAGTAGCGCGCATCGCTGCTTTTACTGCTATTGCCTTCGCTACTTAGGGCTGAGAGTTCGTCATAGCTATACACTTCATCGTAGCAACCGGACGCTTTTACCATATCCACATTGGACGTAGAGGTTAACCCAACCACCTTATAGCTTGCGTTTCGTGACGCTTTTTGGTCTTTAAGCAGTTGCGCCGTACCCAGCGCGGTTTTACTCGAAGCGCTCGACAGCAGTAAGATTTCACCTTTTGCTTTCTCTGCCACATAGTCATCAAGCACAAACGAGGTCATATAAAGGGGTCTGAAATTTAGCTGCCATGCCTCACGGTCTTTGTTGTAGCTAGGGTCCGCTGCACAGCGTATATATTGGTCGTAAACGGGACTAATACTCTTACGTTTTTCGTGGATGTCTGAAAAACCGTGAGGAGCAACTTTTCCGGCCTTTATTACCCAATGGCTAGCCATAGGCAGGTAGCCGAACACCTTTTCACCTACTTTGATATCGCTATGACAAGACGCCTTAACGGTAGCAAAGCCCCAAACGGGCACAATACCGAAGCCATGTGCTTCATCAACGTCATTATCACTCTTTGCAGGGAAAAAGCCCCAATAGCCCATTTTAAAACCCAGTGCAGCATATGTGATGTTGTTGGCAGAAAAGCCAAAGCTGTCTGTCTCAAGCAATACTTCGTCTTGCTGTAAGTCGCTGATGTTTATATCGCGGGAAACAACGTTAGTGTTGGCAAGGTTTTGCTGGTCTACCCAAATTTGTTGGCTTTTAATTGTGGTCATAATAGGAGCCTGCTGTGTCAAAAACTAGGTCGAGAAACTAAATCAAGAAAGATTCCGAATAGAACCTAGATTGACGCAGGGCATGAGCCATTACGACTTACTGTTTTAAATATATGCCTATAGAAGCGATGTATATTGGGCTTACTCGTCGCTGCTCAACCAGTCCATCTGATGACCAGCTCTGCGCTTTTTATTTAAGATGTCTTCAAGGAGCGGAGTTAAAATGAGCTCCATGGCTAAGCCCATCTTTCCGCCGGGTACAACCAAGGTGTTGATGCGAGACATAAACGCGCCGTCGATCATTTGAAGTAAGTAAGGATAATCAACATTCTTCATTTCTCGTCTGAAGCGCACTACAACAAAGCTTTCATCTTGGGTGGGAATTTCACGAGCGCTGAATGGGTTCGAGGTATCAACGGTAGGTACGCGCTGAAAGTTAACGTGAGTGCGAGAAAACTGTGGCGTGATATAGTGGAAATAATCATCCAGCCCCCTCACTATGCTGCTCATCACGGCTTCGCGGGAATGGCCGCGGTCAGTGGTGTCGCGCACAATTTTTTGGATCCACTCTAAGTTTACAATCGGTACCATGCCAACGAGCAGGTCTACGTGTTTTGCGACATCATTTTCTTCAGTTTTTACACCGCCATGTAAACCTTCATAGAACAGCAAGTCAGTGTTTTTGGGTAAATCTTGCCAAGGTGTAAAGGTGCCGGGCATTTGATTAAAAGGCACGGCTTCATCGAATGTGTGAAGGTATTGTCTAAACTGTCCTGTACCCGAGCTGCCGTATTCCCTAAACAGGGATTCCAGTAGCTCGAAGTCGTTGGCTTTAGGGCCAAAGTAGCTGATATGTCTGCCTTGTTCTTGGGCTTTGCGAATTTCCACTTCCATTTCCGGGCGGGTAAAGCGGTGAAAACTATCGCCTCCTACAACCGCAGCATTAACACTTAAGTTCCTGAAAATATGACGTATAGCGTTGGTCGTGGTAGTAGTACCCGCGCCAGAAGAACCTGTTATAGCAATAATAGGGTGTTTTACAGACATAGGAATTCTTTTTGGAAATGACGGGTACTAGTTATAAGCTGATGTGAGCTAAGAATCAAGGGGAGGTATAAGCGCTTACCACTCGATTCTTGGGAGTTGCTTTCGCTCCAGCCTGCGTATAATCAATCATCTAGCCGTTTGTGATGGTGCTGCAATAGGCGCACAATTAGCTTTGCCTCTTCTTCGTCTAAATCAAGAAGTGCGCGAACATGTTCAAGGTGGTGTACGTCGTGCTCACTAAGCTTTCCATCGTCCAATACGCTTCTTACCGTGTCTTTAAACCGGTCGCGCTTTAACTGCATTTGGGTGGTATAGCTTGACGATAAAATGCCTGCGGGCAGTGCATAAAAGCAAATGCCCAAAATGGTAATAAGCCCGCCAAATACCTTGCCTAACGCTGTAACGGGAACGGCATCGCCATAGCCTACCGTAGTGAGCGTGACCAGAGCCCACCACAATGAGGCAGGAATACTGCTGAAAACGTCGGGTTGGGCGGTGTGCTCGATATAGTAAATGCAGGTTGCCGCAATGACGGTAAACAGCAGGAGTACGCTGATTGCAGCAATAAGGCTATGAGATTCGTTGCGCAAAACGGTGACAAGGGTTTGCATTGAACGGGAATAGCGCCCAATTTTCAAAATTCGCAGCACCCTAAATATTCGTAAAATACGTAAATCAAAGGCCACGAACACGCTTAGGTAAAAAGGCAAAATCGCCATTAAATCGACCAGCGCCATAGGGCTTTTTATATAAGCCCAACGCTTTTGCCAAGGCGTAGTTTGTTCGCGGGAAGGGCGATTCGGCGCCGAAGCGCTGCTGTATAGGCGAAGCAAGTACTCAACGGTGAATATCAGTACCGACACTATTTCGATAATATGAAGCTCATGCTGCCAAACAGCAGGGATGCCCGGTATGGTTTCTAGCATCATGGCCGCTACATTTACGATAATTAGCGCGATAAGAAATACATCAAATATTTTGCTGAGCTTTTTGTACTCGTGAGCCTCGCTGGCAGGCGCAAGGATGTGATAGCACGCGTTTTGAAATGACATAGCCATGGTAGTCAGGGAATGAATGTCCTTTTTATACCAATTACCGTTGCAAATTGGTAATGCTTCTAAAAAAGAAGGAGGTGTTCGGCGCTATTTTCAAGCGCGGATGGGGTCAAAACGTGGTAGTTTAAAATACAAATAAGCAAACAAAGAGCGTATCCAATTGAAAAGTGCAAAACATTTAGGGTCAGTACTAACCTCGGCACTGCTTGTGGCTATGTCTGTGCCCACAGCACAAGCTAAGTCTGACAGCGTACTTTTTTCATCAACGCCACCTGTTATAGATGGTGTAGCCAATGACGCTGCATGGAAAGGGGGCGATTGGCATGATATGACGTCGCTTATGTGGGGCTCGGCTCCTGAGTCCGGTGATTTTTCTGGTCGATATAAACTGCGATGGAACAAGGATGCGCTGTATCTGTTGGCAGAAATACAAGACGATCACCTCTCAGATACCTATGCCAATCCCCTTGAACGTTATTGGGATGATGACTGTTTAGAAATTTTCATTGATGCAGACGCCTCTGGTGGCGATCACTTTAATAACTACAATGCGTTTGCCTATCACTTAGCGTTAGATAATCAGGTTGTTGATATAGGTCCAAACGAAGCAGGAGAGGCTGTACCACAACTCTACAATGATCACGTAGAGAACAAATGGCAGCGAGATATATTGGCGCCTTATAAGATTCATTGGGAAGCAGCGGTGCGTGTGTTTGATGACAGCTATCAGTACGGGAAAGACAATTCACCAGTAACCTTAAAAGACGGCATGACACTGGGCTTTATGCTTGCCTATTGCGATGCAGATGGCGGCGACAGAGAACATTTTTTAGGTTCCCACGAGATAACCCACGCAAACGGCGATAAAAACTTGGGGTATAAAGATGCGTCGGTGTTTGGAAAGGTGAAGCTGACAAAGTAGTGAACCATAATTTGTCGCTACTTTACTTGATTGACTTGCTGCGCGTAATTAGAGGGAGTCGCAGAAATGCCACTCCTTTTTAACCTGCAAACACTCTCCTTGACTAAAAGCCATGCCATTTGGCGATAAATAAATGTGCTACAGAGCTCGTCACGCTCTAGCTGGTTGAGTTAATTGGCTTCGCCTTCCTGCTTACTCAGATCTAACTTGTCCAGCACTGCAAGTTTATTAAAACTGATCATCTCACGTATTTCTTTTCCATATTCATCGCCACGCTCAGAATACTTCCCTAAGCCATAGCTAAGCGCAACCCCGGTGACAGCCTTGTCTTCTTCACGTAAGGATTGGCGAATGTTACGCAATGGTTTGTAAGCATCGTGGGTGTTTAAATTTAGCATGTAGCTTTCTACTGAGTCGGCAGGCGAACGGAAATCAGCAACTTCATGATTTTTGTCAGTGTCCCGCGATTTTGGAACGATACCGCAGCCCTTAGAGAAGCACCACTGACCAAAAAAGTTGTTCCCTAATTTTGCAAAACGAGAGGTACCCCACGCACTTTCATTCGCTGCTTGTGCAATTGCTAACGACGCAGGAACAATGTCGGCACGCCTTAACAAAACCTCGCAGGCTGACTCCTGTTCAAGGTCAGCATCGTCAACACGAAACTTTGTCAGGAACTGGTCTAGATTGTCTGCTTCATCCGCGTCGCAAGAACTTTGAATTTGCACTCTATCGGTGGCTAGCTCTTTGTTCACCTCGACTACAATAGGAGTGAAATACTCAAAAAATGCTGCTTTTCGGTCGGGGCCGGCGGCATAAGCAGTAAAGTCTGGAGCAGATTCTTTGGCAAAAAAGGCGAACCACGCTGCGGTACTCGCCGCTACTGCTACAAGCAACACAGCTATAAGTTTAGTGTTCGACATCAGGTGATACCTCTTTTATTAGAATGAAATAATACGCTTTTTAAGCGGACTACCTGAGCTTATTAAATCTCGCCAAGTGGTTAATCATCTATGCGGATTGATACCAATACCATACAGGTTCTTGTATGCGCTGCAACATATGGAGAAGGTCAGTAAACTAAAGATTTATAATGTATACAGTACTATCGGCAAGTACCAAATCAGACTCAATGTGAAATTCAATACCTTATTGCTTATGTAATGAGCGCGAGTTTTCTTTTGTGTTGAGCGTTAGTATCAGGTTAAGCAGTGATATGTAGCTGGGAAACTACGATTTCTGCTTTTGCTGCACGTTAGCATGGTGAGTAAGTGGTAAGAGTAAAAGTGGGGGGCGTAGAACTCACACCCTGGTTTTATGTAATTATGTAAGAACGCAGCGTTAAGCTGCGTTCATTTAGCACTTTCTATGAGGCTTTCGGCTACTTGGCTTCAGCTTCACGCGCAATTGCACGGTGTGCAATATCAGTACGATAGTACACATCTTTAAACTGAATGGTCTTAAGCAATTCATACGCTTTTTGCTGCGCTTCGGTAACGTTGTTACCCAAAGCTGTAGCGCAAAGTACGCGGCCACCTGCGGTTACCACTTCGCCATCTTGAAGGGCAGTACCTGCGTGGAAAACCTTTCCGTCTAACTTAGCAGCTTCTTCAAAACCAGTAATCACGTCGCCTTTATCATAGCTGCCTGGATAGCCGCCAGCGGCAAGCACAACACCTACCGACGCGCGCTCATCAAACTCAATCGTTTTACCAGCAAGTTCGCCTTTGCACGCTGCTTGGCAAAGTGGAACCAAGTCAGACTTTAAGCGCAGCATGATTGGCTGGGTTTCCGGATCGCCAAAGCGACAGTTGTATTCGATTACCTTTGGAGTGCCATCAGCCATAATCATAAGGCCAGCATATAAAAAGCCAACGTAGTCGTTGCCTTCAGCAGCCATGCCGTTAACTGTTGGCATAATCACTTCCTGCATAATACGGTCGTGAATGTCCTGCGTTACAACCGGAGCCGGAGAATATGCACCCATTCCGCCTGTGTTCGGCCCTTTGTCACCGTCAGCAGCACGCTTGTGGTCTTGGCTGGTGGCAAAAGGTAGGACGTTTTTGCCGTCTACCATGACAATGAACGACGCTTCTTCACCGTCTAGGAATTCTTCAATAACTACGCGGCTGCCGGCTTCGCCAAACGCGTTACCTGCCAGCATGTCGCGGATAGCGTCTTCCGCTTCTTCAAGGGTCATCGCAACAATAACACCTTTACCCGCAGCAAGACCGTCAGCTTTGACTACAATCGGCGCGCCTTTCTCGCGAACATAGGCAATAGCTGGGTCAATTTCTGTGAAGTTTTGGTATTCAGCCGTAGGAATATTGTGTCGAGCTAAAAAGTCTTTGGTAAAAGCTTTAGAGCCCTCAAGCTGCGCGGCAGCTTGAGTGGGGCCAAAAATCATTAAACCCGCGTTTGTGAACGCATCAACAACACCTGCAACTAGCGGCGCTTCTGGGCCTACAATAGTAAGCTCAACATCGTTACCTTGAGCAAAAGAAACCAAGCCAGCAATATCATTTACATCGATAGCCACGTTCTCAAGCTTAGGTTCTGTAGCTGTGCCGGCATTGCCAGGTGCTACAAATACTGTTGAAACATCAGAAGACTGCGCTGCTTTAAACGCTAGCGCGTGTTCGCGGCCACCGCCGCCAATTACAAGTACGTTCATTAACTGTTCCGTTTTGAGTGTTTAATTTTATGATTTTGGTTTGGTGAATTTTAGCGTCATGCGATTGCTCTCGCCAATCGCCATGTATTTTTCTCTGTCTTGATCATCTAGCGCCAAACGTGGAGGTAGCGTCCACACACCTTTCGGGTGGTCTGCTGTATCCAGTGGGTTTGCGTTAACATCGCTGCTTGCTTCAAGCACAAAGCCTGCTTTTTCGGCCGCAGCCACAACGTAAGAGCGCTTCATGTAGCCACTTTTCTTCATTGCTTCATCATCTGCGCTTTCAGGAAGCTCATGTTCCACTACGCCCAGTACGCCACCTGGCTTAAGCGCTTTGAAAAATGCGCCAAATGCATTGTCGATACCCTCGTCACCGTGACGCATATACCAGTTGTGTACGTTGCGAAACGTCAGCACCATATCGGCACTACCTGCGTCGCTAATATCTAACGCTTTGATTGGATCGAATGCAGTAAGCTCAGCACCTTCGTACTTCATGCCCGGCTTCATTTTCTCTTTAAAGCCTTCTACCGACTTTTTGTAGTAGCCACTGGTTTCATCATCCACGTAAAAGTGAGCAGCTATATACTTACCGTTATCTTTTACAACAGAATAAAGGATGTCGGCGTACCAACCACCACCTGGAGAGATTTCTACCACAGTCATGTCTGGGGTAAGGCCAAAAAAGCGCAGTGTTTGCTGAGGATTACGGTACTCATCGCGTACTTTTGCACTAGCAGCGCGGATATCGCTCATTGCGGCATCAGAAATCGCATCGGCACTGGCATAAGTAGCACTTACACCTAGGGTTGCGGCTAACACATATTGGGCTAACTTTTTCATTCTTATTTCCTTTTTCTGTCGAGGGTAGGCGAATAACATAACACTATTACTACAAATTACCACGGGTCAGATCAAGCCTATCAGCTAACCCCTATTTGCACTTACGCCTTAGCAGAATAATTCGCAACTCTGTCGCTTCGATGAGATTTCACTACAACCAAGCAAATGACCTCGAGTCTGCGTATTTCAAAGGGTTAAGGAAAAATAACAAACACACAGTAAAGCCACTAAATGCCACTTTACTGCGTGTTTAACTTAGGTGTTGGTGTCCCTCACTAAGCCTGCACTAAAAGGTATTGCGTAAGTATTTTTAGTGACGGAAGTGGCGCATACCCGTAAACACCATGGCAATGCCGTGCTCGTCAGCGGCATCAATGACTTCTTGGTCGCGCATAGAGCCGCCTGGCTGAATGACTGCTTTAATACCTGCTTCAGCCGCAGCGTCGATACCGTCGCGGAATGGGAAGAATGCATCAGACGCCATTACAGAGCCTGCTACTTCAAGGTTCTCATCAGCTGCTTTAATACCCGCAATTTTTGCAGAATAAACACGGCTCATTTGACCTGCGCCCACGCCTACCGTCATACCGTCTTTGCAGTAAACAATCGCGTTAGACTTCACGTATTTTGCTACCTTCCAGCAGAACATAAGGTCGCGTAGTTCATCTTCGCTTGGCTTACGCTTAGTCACAACTTCTAGGTCTTCCATTTCAACCATGCCGAAGTCGCGCTCTTGTACTAATAAACCGCCGTTTACGCGCTTAAAGTCATAACCTTCAGTTAGCTGACCAGCCCAATCGCCACACGCTAGAAGACGTACGTTTTTCTTCGCACTTACTACTTCTTTCGCTTCATCGCTTACTGTCGGCGCAATAATTACTTCCACAAATTGACGGTCAACAATCGCTTGCGCTGTTTTCGCATCAAGCTCGCGGTTAAATGCGATAATGCCGCCAAATGCAGACGTAGGGTCAGTTTTAAACGCGCGGTCATAGGCACTTAAAATATCTTCGCCAATCGCTACACCACATGGGTTAGCGTGCTTAACGATTACACATGCTGGCTCTTCGAATTCTTTCACGCACTCAAGGGCTGCATCGGTATCAGCGATATTGTTAAACGAAAGTTCTTTACCTTGAAGCTGGGTAGCAGTGGCAACAGACGCTTCTTGAATGTTGTTTTCAACATAGAAAGCCGCTTCCTGGTGACTGTTTTCACCGTAGCGAAGGTCTTGCTTCTTGGTCAGCTGCATGTTGTAGGTACGTGGGAATTCACTATGCTGATGATCACAGTCTGCTTCACAACCTGTGCTATCTAAACGGGCACCAAAGTAGTTTGCAATCATGCCGTCGTATTCAGCTGTGTGTTCAAACGCCTTAATAGCAAGGTCAAAACGGGTGTTGTACGTTAATGAGCCGTTGTTGTCGTTCATTTCAGCAAGTACGCGAGAGTAGTCAGACGCATTAACCACAATAGTCACATCTTTATGGTTTTTTGCAGCAGCGCGCACCATAGTTGGGCCACCGATATCAATATTTTCAATTGCATCTTCTAGCGTACAGTCTTCGTTTGCCACGGTAGCAGCAAACGGATAAAGGTTAACCACCACAAGGTCGATAGGCGCAATGCTGTGTTCTTCCATCACTGCTTCATCGGTACCGCGACGACCAAGGATACCGCCATGAATTTTCGGGTGAAGGGTTTTAACGCGGCCAGCCATAATTTCTGGGTGACCTGTGTGATCAGACACTTCTTTAACAGGTAAGCCAGCGTCAGCGAGAAGTTTAGCAGTACCGCCCGTCGACAGAAGTTCTACGCCAGCGTTATGCAGCGCTGTCGCGAAATCGAGGATACCGGTTTTATCAGAGACACTAAGGAGAGCACGTTTAATTGGTTTTGGTGTTTGCATAAATTTTAAGTTTCTAATGTTGTAGTGTTGAAACAAAAAGAGCACCGATTGGTGCTCTTTGGTGGGCAAAGCCCTTGGAATCTTAGTTCATGCCGTATTGCTTAAGCTTCTTGCGAAGTGTGCCACGGTTGATGCCCATCATGATGGCAGCGCGGGTTTGATTGCCGCGTGTGTAAGTCATGACTTCTTCTAGCAGCGGCGCTTCAACTTCAGCCAGTACCATTTCGTACAGGTTATCGATGTTTGCGTTATCCAATTGCTTAAGGTACTTATTAACCGCTTGCTTTACAGAGTCACGCAGTGGCTTTTGAGCTTGCGTTTGTGAAGGCGTAGTTACTGTAGTAGTAAAAGGTGAAGTCACGTTTTGATCGAACATAATACTGTGTTGCTCTTAAGTTAGTCATCACTATGCTGCGGGAGAAATCTGTCGGGTTTCTCGTGTCTGCAGCGCTTGAAAATATGCATTTAGTGCATCGAGTTGCTCATTCGCATCATCGATAGCGTTAAACGTTTTACGAAACTGACGATCCGTATCGTGCTCCGCGAGATACCAGCCCACGTGCTTACGGGCAATTCTCACACCGGCTATGTCGCCATAAAAGTCCTGCACATTGGCTACGTGCTCATGCAAGAGTTCATATAACTCTGACAGCGGCGGTGCTGGTAGGTTCTCGCCCGTTTCAAGATAATGTTGGATTTGCTTAAATATCCAAGGTTTACCTTGCGCGCCGCGACCTATCATTACGCCATCTGCACCGGTGTAATTCAGCACCTCTTGTGCTTTCTCTGGAGAAGTAATATCACCATTTGCAATAACAGGAATTGAAATTGCCGCCTTTATTTGACGTATGGTGCTGTATTCAGCTTCTCCTTTATACATACAAGCTCGTGTTCTGCCGTGAACAGCAAGCGACTGTATGCCGTTTTGCTCTGCAATGCGGGCAATCTCTACCCCATTGCGATTTTCTGGGTTCCAGCCGGTACGAATTTTTAGTGTCACGGGTACATCAACAGCATTAACTACTGCTTTAATAATCGCTTCCACTGTGTCTGGGTATTTAAGCAATGCAGAACCTGCTAGCTTCTTATTGACCTTTTTAGCAGGACAACCCATGTTGATATCGATGATTTGCGCACCGTTCTCAACATTAAATTGTGCTGCTTGAGCCATAAGCTCAGGATCAGCCCCAGCTATCTGTACAGAGCGGATGCCTTCTTCACCCTCATGATTCATACGCGCTTGTGATTTAGCTGTGTTCCAAACTTTCGGATTACTCGAAAGCATTTCTGAAACAACAAGCCCTGCACCTAAGCGCTTACAAAGTTGGCGAAACGGTCTGTCTGTTACGCCAGCCATGGGGGCCAACATCAAATTGTTTTCTAACTCGTAAGGTCCAATTCGCATTGTAAAATGTATAGCTCGCCATCTAAAACTGCACAGAAAATATACACCCGGCTAAAACGGGGCGCTAAGTGTACGTGTTTTCGCAAGGCTTGAAAAGGCTAAAAATCGCACAAAATTTCACTCCGTGGTCTTGACAGTGAAAAAAATCTGTCACATTAGTAAGCTAACGTCGATTTTTAGTTCAAATATTGTACGAAAGTCTTACAGCCCCCGATTTGAAAGGGCTGTAATGTGAAAAAAATTAACAATTAATTAGGCGGCAACGTGCTTTGTCGTACAAATTTTCGTCGCAATTTTGAGGTGGTTGACCGAAAACACACTATTCTAACTGGGCGTAATTTTCACCGACTGGTCGGTTTATCGCTCAAACTTAGTGTTTTTTGCCCGACACTCTCGCCCATTCACCATCTATGGCACTGGGTTCAAGTGTAATATCTTGAGCGTACGCTTCTTCTATGCGCGTAACTTGCTCCGCCAATATGCCGGAAAGGACTAACAAACCGCCGGATTTGCAGTAGTTTGTAATAACGCTTTGAAGTTCTAGTAATGGACCTGACAAGATATTCGCCATCACCACATCGGCTTCTAGTTCAGGTTGGTCTTCAGGAAGGTATACATCCAGACGGTCTTCAACGCCGTTGCGGCGCGCATTTTCTTTCGTTGCCTGAAGGGCTTGTGGGTCAATATCAATACCAATAACGCGCTTAGCACCCAATTTCAACGCTGCCAGCGCTAATATTCCTGAGCCACAGCCAAAATCGACCACGGTTTTATCTGTCATATTTATGCCGTCTAACCAGCGTAGGCAAAGTGCGGTAGTAGGATGCGTACCTGTGCCAAAAGCAAGGCCTGGGTCCAACATAACATTAACGGCATCAGGGTCTGGAACGTCACGCCAGCTTGGGCAAATCCACAAGCGCTCGCCAAACTGCATAGGATGGAAGTTATCCATCCACTCTCGTTCCCAGTCTTTGTCTTCAAGTGGTTCTAGCTTGTACTTAAAGTCTGGACCTAAGACTTTGGCTTTACCCAAACGCTGAAGGATGCCTTTCATATCGGCATCTGCTTCGAACAGCCCGACTACTTGAGTGTCTGGCCACAATAACACTTCACCCGGCTTGGGCTCGTACATTGGGGTGTCTTTCGCGTCTACATAGGTAACCGCCTGCGAGCCATTTGCAGTTAGCATGTCTCCTATTGATTCTGCATATTCAGAAGAGGTATTAATTCGAAGTTGTAGCCAAGCCATAGTTGTCGTTCGTTGGGACCTTTGTTGGTCATTGTACCTTTGCTTGGCGTTAAACAAAATGCAGGCAGGCGAAAAGCTTTAAGTAAATCAGAACGCGATGCTTACAGAGGCATGATCAAATCTAACCACTTTGGTTCTCAACAGGCTCTCAAGTACCCAATAAAACTTGCCTGCTCAATTGATTACGTAAGCCTCGAGAAAAACTAACCTTTTGTCGACTGGTGAAATTCTAATATAAGTTTATATTATGAGAAGGGTATCGTTTAATTTATAGTTTGGTTCATCTGTTGTATGCGCGCACTTTTATCTGCTGTTTGTTTACTGTGTTTTATCATACCGCTTAGCGCGAAAGAGCTAGATGTGGTTGTGGGCTGGAACAAGCCTCCATACGTTATTTCACAAGAACACACCGGCTTTGAAGTTGACTTGGTGCGGGCGATCCTTGCTGAAATGGGATATGGATTGTCGCCTATTTATGTTCCTTTCGGGCGTACGGCAAGGCTATTAAAAGATGACGCCGTTGACATTGGACTTACCCTTAATCCTGCACACACAGTCGATCAAAGCATTTTATCTGAGCCATATATTATCTATCAGAACGTCGTGGTAACACGGGCAGACAGAGAACTGACGATAGACAGTATCGACGATTTGAAAGGTAAAAGCGTCATTGCTTTTCAAACCGCTCAATCGGTATTAGGTGAGGGCTTTGGGCGAACTCTCGCATCGCAAACTACCTATATAGAAATGGCACGACAAGATCGTCAAGTGGACATGCTGATGCGTGGTAGCATTGATGTAGCTATCCTAGATAGAAACATTTTTAATTATTTCAAATCTAAAAATGGCACTTACTCTCAAGATAAGACCGTCTTTCATGAGTTGTTTCCCATCTCAGCGTACAGTGCGGCGATCCCTGACCCAGAGCTACGAGCTAAATTTAACGCTACGCTTCGTCTTTTTATTGAAGACGGGCGGTATCAATTACTACTTGATGAGTACAAGCTCGACAATCTCCTTCACAAGCTTCCCAATGCAAATGTTGCTAACTAGATATTAACTTTATTGTCTAGACAGTGAACTATTTCTGATTCAACGTATAAGAAACTAACACTACATTGGTGCGAGTTTGTTCTGTAGCAAAGTTAATCTTCGCTAAAACAAGCACTAGAACTATGCGTTAAGGAAGAACCTATGCTCAAACGGTGGTATTTACTGGCTATTGTTGTGTTATGCACTGCATGCGCGTCACAAGCAAATCTTAATAATGACATCGAACAATGGCTGGATAAGCCTGCCCACATTCAAGCGCAAGCTATTGCAAGTGGTGATACTACCTCTGCTGAAATAGTCAGCGGTTATATTGCCCGCATTAAACAGCTAGATACAAAGGTTAATAGTATCTTAGCGCTTAACCCAAACGCGCTGACCGAAGCGAAAGTCATCGACAAAAAAATAGCGAGCGGTGAAACACTTGGCCCTCTGGCTGGCATCCCAGTTCTGTTAAAAGATAATATCGAAAGTACAGAAATGCCCACCACTGCAGGCTCAATGGCGCTGCTCAATAACGATACCGGTCGCAATGCGTTTATTGTGGAAAAACTGAAAGCAGCTGGGGCAATTATACTGGGTAAAACCAACTTGTCTGAGTGGGCTAACTTTCGTTCAGAGTCTTCGGTGAGTGGCTGGAGCGCTGTGGGTGGGCTTACTCGAAACCCACATATACTATCAAGAAGTGCGTGTGGCTCGTCATCAGGCTCAGGGGCGGCAATGTCGCTTCGTTTGGCGTCTCTTGCTGTGGGCACTGAAACCAATGGTTCTATTATATGTCCCGCGTCTATAAACGGTGTAGTAGGCTTTAAACCAACAGTGGGTTTACTTTCAAGAACTCACATAGTGCCTATATCTTTCAGTCAAGACACCGCGGGACCAATGACATCTAACGTTCAAGATGCCTGGCTGATGACGTCAATTATGGCAGGCACAGATGCAAGCGATAACGCTACGCTAGATGCAGACTCTCATCGTCCAGCTATGCCCGCATCGTTCATGCTTGCTACCGATTTAAAAGGTAAGCGAATTGGTGTGGTTAGGTACCGCCAAGGCGATAATCCTCATGTACTCGCCGTATATGAAAAGGCGTTGAATCAGCTAAAAGCATCGGGCGCTGCGTTGGTGGACATCAGTGACTTCTCTCAGCCAGATTCTTTTTGGGCCGACTCTTATAATGTTTTGCTTAGCGAGTTTCATCATAGCATCAACGAATACTTGTCGACGTCGCCAGCAGAGCTTCCTGTTAGGAACTTATCAGAGCTCATCGCGTTTAATAATAAAACAGAACGCGAGTTAGCGTTATTCGACCAAGATATATTCGAGAAGTCGCTCGCGTCGACAGCCATTAACAGTGAAAAGTATCAAAATGCGCTGCGCCTTATTCAAGACACTGCAGGCAAGAACGGTATCGATACATTATTAGCAAAACACAATGTTGATATATTGGTTGCGCCCTCGAACAGTCCATCATTTCTTATCGACGGAGTATACGGCGACCATTCGCCAGCCGGCTTTATTGGTATAGGGTATTTGGCTGCCATCGCTGGTTATCCGCACCTTACAGTACCTGCCGGACAAGTAAAAGATCTTCCTGTGGGAATTAGTTTTATTGGTGGTAAGTGGCAAGACGAAAGTGTTTTGAAAATAGGTCGAGTCTTTGAAGCAAAACACGGCTTCTTCATTAAGCCTGGCCTTCTGCCTACACGTTTTGACAACCCAGCGTTGAAAGGTATTGAAGATGGTCTTGGTGATGACCGCTAGTGGCAATTTTAAGCCCCAACTGAAACAAAAAAGCCCTTGATTGAACTCAAGGGCTTTAAATGTTGTTCACTTCTTTTCATGCGTAGACTGCAACTTAGATTACTTACATTGCTTACATCACTTTGCACTATGCAAAAGAAGATATACCTCTGCAGGGTTAGCCGGGCTTTTTCACCCAAGCGCTACACCAGCCATCAGCGTTAACAAGCTTATTAGGGAAAATGTTACAAGGGCGGTGTTGTTCGCCATCGGCGCCCTGCACGTACATGCAGTTTGCGCATTTTGCACCTTCAACAGTTGACGACGGTGTGTAGTTCAGTGCTTTTGCAGTAGGGTCATCAGCACTCAATTGTTCTTGAGCCTGAGCACGTAACGCTACACCACCTAATGTAAGACCGATAACCGTCGAGCCAGAAAGCTTTAAAAAGTCACGGCGATTTACAGATTTCATAACATTCTCCTTAAGAGATAGAAACGATAATGATTCTTTTTTATTCAGTACCTTAAACGCAAAAACCTGCCCAAAGAGGCAGGTTTTGTGTATTGTTTAAATACTATCTCTTTTTGAAAAAAGATCGAATGAAATGTCGTATTTTCACTTGATCCAGATTAAATAAAATTCAGAGTGATGCCTCCAGATTACAATCATCAGACCGTTTTTTCTGCTTCAAGTTCACTTTTTAGCTAGGGGAACTCCAGGTTTGGCGTAGGCAAATTGTGCAATACGCGCTGTGCTGTGATAGCTATCTAATCCAGAAATACAGGCGGTGTTTGCTTTTTCTATATCTGCATACCCGTCTTTGTCAATAATGTTCTCTGGCATATGAAGCTCTCGGATTTCTCCAATGACCATTTCGGTCTCGTTGAGCAATGTGAAGTGTTGCGCCACCTTCAAGCCCATCTTAATTTCACTTTCTTTAACAAACGGTGCACTAAAAGACTCGCTAAACTGCGGCGTTAAACCCACTGCTTCAAACTCGCTTTCATCAGGGGCGTAGCGAGCAGATGTTTGGTGTGCCTTGTCTACCCAATCAGTTGACACGTGATTGAGCGTGTAAAAGCCCTGCTGCTTTATATTGCTAAGGGTGTCTCTTACTACAGTGTGTGGGCGCATTATCATGCCTAAAAGTGGTGGATTAGCGCCCACATGAACAACCGAACTTACAATAGCTAAATTGTTGGTGTTACCGTTTGTAGTACCCACCAATGTGGCCGATTTGAACCCAGACAAACTGTTAATTAGGTTGGCACGGTAACGCTGAGTTAGTTCATCAATATCGCTGCGAGTAAATTGTTTAGTCATTCTCTCGTTCAGCCTCTATTTGAATGTCTTCACCGTGCTGGTAAGCGGTAAGCTCTATAGGCTGGCAACACACCTGGCAGTCGAGTACCTGTACTTGGCCAACATCGTTAATTTCATCTATCTCTACATCATTGGGGGCCATACAGTAGGGACATGAAAAGTCCATGGAACGGGTTAAGCTCATATTTAATCGCCTTATTAATCACTAAACAGTTTTATTACGTAATGTTAAGACGAGTGGATTTTCTTTGAAAAGAGCATAGTTGTTTGCGTGGTTGTAGCGCGCAGGCAGCGGCGGTGTCGTTCAATCACCGTTGAATATTAAATTTAAACCGTTGACTTCAATAGCGACCAGCTAGGCAAATAAAGGTGAAAATGTGGCAAATCAGGTGGGAAAATGCCCGTGTTGTAACAGAGAGACGCGCCTTACTTATCACCACCTTATTCCCAAAAAAATGCACCGACGCACCTATTTCAAAAAGCACTTTAGCAAAGCCGAACTGCAGGGCGGTATTTATATTTGCAGGCAATGCCATAGCGGAATACATCGCTTTTATGATGAGATGACATTGGCTAAGCACTACTCCAATTTGCAACTTTTATTAGATGACGAGCAGCTTTCAGCGTTCTTTCAGTGGGTGTCTAAACAGCGAGTACGTGTTTAAAAAGGCACATTTTGTACTTTTAGTAGCGGATGTGTAATTCAATCGCGATGGATTTAATTTGATTAATATGGCTGTATAAATATACACTGTTGGTGTTTTCATAGCCAAAGATACTTCATGCGAAAAGATTTACCGCCACGTTATTACCTCACACACTTTCACGAGTTCCTTAAATTCTTTGAAGGTGCGAACAGCACGCTTTTAAGTGATGAGGCAGCTGATTTTATTGAGCGCTTTAACGCATTGGACGATGACAAAAAATGTATTGTGGTGCGCGCTGCAAATCGCAAGTATGCGGTTATTGACAGAACCCAGTTTAACTACGACGAGATAGTCGAACCACAAGCTCAAATAGATTGGCTTATTGATAGCGGGTGGTTTGGCGACCTTTCGAACGCATCGCTTAATGATATCGCCGGCGTTCTAACCAAAGACGCGTTATTGGCGCTTCTCGCTGAATACGGCAGTACGCAGGGGCTAGCGTCTCTTACTAAGCCTAAACTCGTGACGTTGCTTAATGAACATATCGGTGCTAGAGGCTGGCCAGAGCGCTTCTCGCTTAATAACTACTTGGTGTGCCTATTCGACGATGCGCTTCGCTATTTGCTGTTCATCTATTTTGGTAACACCAAAAGCCGTTTAAATCAGTTTTCTATGCGCGATTTAGGCGTAATGAGAACCCGTTCTGATTCGGTAACAGATACCGCGCGTTTCGACACCAAAAGCGACGCAGAAGCCTCTTGGTTTTACGCAAATCATTACAGTCAGTTAGCTTTTTATAACAATGATATGTTACTTGCCTTAGCGGAAGATGATTTCCCAGCTACAGAAGGTGTGTCAGCCAGTTTCTATCGCGACCAGCTGCTTTACGCGCTTGGGCTTAAAGTGTTGGCGTGCGATAGGGCCAAAGGGTTAGACATTTTAAAACTAGCGCAAAGCGATAAAGCAAAAGAAAAGTGGCTAAGAGAGAGCTATAAAGATGGGAAGGAAGGTGACGTCAAACAAGCACTAGAAGATATTATCGATAACCCTCAATCGGACACGCTTTTAGCATTTGCAGAAGATTTTTATGCCCGTAAATACCATAAAAAACGCACCAGCACAGTTACCGACATGCTTCGCAATGCCAGCCGAACTTTGGATATTGATGTAAGCCAAAATCAGCAAGTGGAGCGTGGAGTGTTAGCGCACTATGCTCGACATGGAATAGAGGGCTGGCGTACAGAAAATCGATTATGGCGCAGCCTATTCGGCCTTACTTTTTGGAAGCAACTTTACGAAGAAGATACGTTGGTTACAGAGTTTGATCGCAGGCCACTATCGCTTAAGCAGAATAACTTTTACGCCAAGTTTGAGCACAGCATTGAAGCACTGTTACAGGCGCTCGATAGCAAAGAAAAGCTCCGTTTTCACATCCACAAGATGGCCACAATGCACTATGGCAAAGTGAACAGCCTATTTATGTGGTCAAGCCATTTGCTTACGCCTATAGAAGCGCTAATTGAGCATGGTTCGCTAGGCTCTATTTATGCTTTACTTCGCATGATGTGCAAAGACTTTGAGAGCCTTCGAGATGGCTTCCCAGATATTATGGTGTTTGACGGTGCGCTTCGCTTTGAAGAGATAAAAGCGCCTGGCGATCAGCTTCGCCGAAATCAGTTGGTTTCAATTCAGCGTTTGCAACAAGCCGGTTTTGATGTTGCTGTGACGACAGTGAACTGGGTGCGCGACCCAGCCCAACCCTATGTGGTAGTGGATATTGAGACTACCGGTGGAAACAATAGTTATAACCGCATTACCGAAATAGGCATGGTTAAACTAGTTGGCGGTGAAGAGGTAGACAGATTTCAAACCTTATTGAACCCGCAGCGTAGAATCCCTAGTAATATAACCCGCCTTACCGGTATCTCAGACGAGATGGTAGCAGACGCGCCGCTGTTTGCCGAAGTCGCTGAGCAGGTGGCACGATTTACCGAAGATACCGTATTTGTTGCGCATAACGTGAACTTTGACTATGGCTTCATTAAACAAGAGTTTGCGCGACTAGAGCAGAACTTCAGACGCCCTAAAATGTGCACCGTTCGCGAAATGCGACGCACCTATCCAGGGTTGCCTTCGTACTCTTTGGCTAATTTAACTAAACACTTCCGTATAGAAATGGAGCAGCATCACCGAGCGCTCAGCGATGCCAAGGCTGCCGCCGAACTGTTAAAGCTGGCGTTTGAGAAAGATGATGAACTTGCGGCGTTGTCGTCGAATTAATAAGGTTGTTATTGAAATTTTTAGCATGCGGACACTGAACAAAATGCGCGTAAATGCTGTATTGAGTTGAGTTATAACGTGCATATTGAGATGTAAGAAATGGCATTAACTGAAGAACAAGAATCACGAATTATTGAAATGGCGTGGGAAGATCGCACGCCGTTTGAAGCCATTGAGCGTTTGTACGGGCTTCCAGAGAAAGACGTAATAAAGCTCATGCGTAAAAATCTTAAACAAAAAACTTTTAAAAATTGGCGAGAACGGGTGTCAGGCAGAAAGACCAAACACGCCAGCTTGCGCCCTGAAGGTGTGGATAGAGGCTATTGTCCCTCGCAATACAAATACAAAAGTGCCAACAAGTAATGCTCAATAAGTATTTGTTTGACGTTACCGGATTGACAACGTGAACTAGCCTACATTACTTCTTTGGCGGAGTAATGGTGGTTATGGGTAAAAGAAACGCGGTTAACTGCTGACGTAACGGCGTTGGAAAGATAACCGTATTTTCTGATTGCAAAATACTTTTAGCGTGATGAACTTGGCGTAACAGATTGTGGTAGGTGTCATTGTTCTGCTGTATTGCCTCTACCTTACTCATCATTAATTCAATAAATTCGGCGGGGGATAGGTTGTCGTGTTGCCTTATCTCAAAAGCTAGCGCCTTAAGTACATAGGCTTCCCACTCTTTTCTGTAACTCTCCTGTAATCGCTCAGGATAAAGTGCAAGGTCTGCTATATCTTGCGCTAGGTCTACAATATCAAGGGGATCATCAAAAAGAACGCGAAATGCGAGAAGCACATCGTCAGAGAGGCGAGAAATGGGAAGTTTTTCTTTGAACTGAGCATAGCGGCTTGGCACAAGAACACCTTTTCTATCGGACAACACACATCGCCTTGCGCAGCGCGATTGAATTTAGCTGGCTAACAAGACACGTTAAATTGTAATAAAAGCGCGAGTACGAAGAAAGTTGTTCAGGTTAAAAATACGTAATCTAGAATAATTGAACGTATTTACAGACCAACCCGTAACCTATTATGCACTGTTAAAGTGTGTACGCGTTCTTGCTGTTTGGCCCATCATCTGATGGGCCTTTTTTATGTTGCTCAATGGCGCTCATTTTCTCGGTAGTAATAAAGAACGCACACTTTAACGAGTATCAGTCATTCAACTTTCAAAAGAAAGTTTTACACCGGCCAATAATCGACTGACGCTATCTACCACATCAGCTCTTATAAACCATTCAACATCATGCTTCTCAGATAGCACGCCACTAAATTCCAGAGAGCCGCCGTGACCTGTTCCTAGAAAGTCTTCAATTAATTCAGCGCGCTCACCAAAACTACTGTCTATATAGGAATAGTAAGCAAAATATTCGATAGGATATGATGTGTTAAAAGCGCTTGCAGCGAATTCACCGCTGGTGCCCACTACAACTTTCGCAGCACTTTCATCAGTACGCTGCACTAATTCAATGAACGCGGTATCTTGTTCATTAATACGTAATCGATATTCTGCCCGGGCAAACGTACCGTTCAACATTCTTTCAAAACTGGCTTCGTAGCTATGTCGTTGTCCCATCTTGGCCGAATATTCAATTTCGAAATACTCATCCTCTCCGCCAATATTAAAGGCTTCAGATGCTTCAGCATTTACAAGTTGACCAAAGACTATTTCAATGGCGGTGTCGTTTTGCAATTGCTTCACGTGACGTACCCCCGTTATCCAACCATCTTTCGACAAGCCGGTGGAAGAAACACGCCCTTTGTAAGTTGGAATAATGCCTAACTCTGTTTTCCCTGACTCAGATTCATGCCTTAAGTATAGTCGCCTTGCGTAGAGATAATCAGTGTTGTCGCTACCGAATGTATTGTGGCTTGATGAAAAGTCATCACCAGTTACCACAAAGCTGTTTACTGACCACGCTGAAGTGATGGCAAGAGAGGGATAGTAACGCAGTCGATATTGTTCGCGGCTTGGGCGGTTGGAACGATTATCGTAACGAACTTGAATATCTAGCTTCTGTGAGAAGGTGGGCGCTATTTGTTCTGCATGCGCGTTAGTTCCCGCAATGGCTATCAGCGGTAAAATAAACAAAAAAGGATTTCGCACCTGTTTAACCCTAAACAACATGATTAAGTAGTTTATACATTAAATCTTTTTATACCAATCCGCATAGATAATTGCCCACTCAGAAGGCGCTGGCAAG
>NZ_CACSIH010000247.1:0-1691 GCF_902705805.1 Alteromonas alvinellae
AGTATAGCAACAATTTAGCAGAACATAGCCAAATAAAAACATCGAACTCTGCGTATGTTACCGTATCAAGAGCAAGCAGACACGTCGTTCAAGCAGTTCATAATCGCCCGATTAGATCAAAAAAGGAAGTCGTAAGCTCTACGATTAATAAGGAAATAAGTGAGTAAAATGAAAATATTCATATTAGCGTTTGTGAGTTTTTTTATTAGTAGTGCTTTTGCCGAAAGCATTTTAAATGAAAGCGCATTTGCTCAAAGATATGTGAACGCAGTTATCACCAAAACTGAGGTTGTAAGCGCGGATATAAAAGGTCGTCTAGAGATTGAGATGACTTATAGTGATGGAGGTACGTCTACCGCTTATCTCGATAACGCTTACATGAATTACCTTTCTGACCCAGAAGAGCTCGACGTAATTATAGAGTCGTATATTAGTGCGTTAACGAAAAACACTAGTGACGTTAAGGCCAATATGGAGAAAACTCATATCGTCCCCGTTATTAAAGATACAGGTTATATTAACCGTATAACGGAATTAATGAGCAAAAATAAAGAAGGTGAGTTTCCTTTCTTTTACGAAAAGTTAAATGACGTTCTTTATATTCTTTATGCCATTGATACGCCTTCTTCTATTAAGTTTATGCCAAAAGAAGACATTGCTAACTTAGGTGTAGAGCCAACAGAACTTAGAGAGCTTTCATTGTCAAATTTGATGAATACTGTTGAGTCACTACAAATTAAAGGTGATCCTTCGACCATCTCGATGCTTGTGGCCGATGGTACTTACGAAGCGTCTTTTTTAATGTATGACGCGCTATGGTCGAAAGAAAACTTTCCTGTGAAAGGCGATATTGTAGTTTATGTGCCCTCTAGAGACATTGTAATTGTAACGGGCTCAGAGGATGTGGAAAGTTTAGAGACGGTGAGAGAGATCGTGCATAACCCAGATAATCACTGGCCACATCCCGTGTCTAACATTGGGTTTATTCGCAAAGCAGATGAATGGGTTAAGTTTTAGGAGTAGCAGGCTAACGGCGATAGAGTGATCAGTGTTTCTTGACACCTTTTGCTAACAAATTAAGGAAAACACCTTGGCTAAAATTCTAATATTCGGTAATTCCGGGTCTGGTAAGTCTACGTTGGCGAAGCGTTTGAGTAAAACACACCGTTCAGCACATTTAGATCTCGATACCCTTGCTTGGAAACCCACTAGCCCGCCTGAAAGAAAGCCCATTCAAGAGTCGGCCCAAGAGATACAGGCTTTTACTGCTTCTAATGAGACTTGGGTAATCGAAGGGTGTTACACAGATCTGCTTAAGCTTGTAGAAGCCCAGTCTACAGAAATAGTATTTATGAATTTACCCATTGAGTCGTGTATTGCTAACGCGAAAGCAAGACCTTGGGAGCCCCATAAGTACAAGACCAAACAAGCGCAAGATGATAATTTACCCATGTTGATAGACTGGATTGGCCAATATACAAAAAGAGACGATACGTTTTCTTATACTGCACACCAGCAGTTTTATGAAAATTATAGTGGTAGTAAAAGAATGATAACGCAAAATATCCCGCATCAAGCCAGTTAAAACGTTATCGTGCTTGAAATAGGGCTTCGAGTAATTATTGTAAGCACCGTACAATCAAGGAGGACATTAATTTGGATGAGACTGTAACTAATTTTGTGTAACTGCC
>NZ_CACSIH010000248.1:0-20446 GCF_902705805.1 Alteromonas alvinellae
CGTGGGGATCCCTCAGACTCTGACCCCATTGGGTTTTAGCAATCTCCGCCGCCGCCATCACTGCTGCAAGATGAGCTTGAACTGCTGCTTGGCGTGTATATCGCTGAGGCGCCATCGCTTTGAGAGCCTGGCGTAGCGCCTCGAGTATTGGAAATAAACGTAATTAGGAACACCAACGCACATAGCGAAACAATAGCGATAGATGCTTTCCACTCGCCGGTTATAGCTCCGCTATAACACGAGTACGCAGCCACGGCTAAACTAACAAGCCTTATTAGTAACCTCATAACGATCTCCTTTTCAGTTAACGGAAATGGGAGACAGAAATTTACTCTGACCCCATTATTTGGTGGTTATTTAACGATGGTCATCTCTTCGATGAGGTTCGTTGCACCGTCAACGTATTCCATTACCCATAACATGTAGCGGCTATCTACATGGATGGTACGGGTTGTTTTCGGGTCAAAATCCCAATCAGAATTAACACTCTCGAACGTACCGTCAAACAACAGACCGATAAGCTCTGCTTTTGCGTTAAGCGTTGCTGAGCCTGAATTACCACCTGTTGAATCTAAATCGGTAAGGAAGTTCACCGGCACGCTGTTAATAGCTTCTAACTTGTAAGGGCCGTATTTCTTGTCCTCAATAAGCGTAAGCTGCTTTTTAGGTGAGTCGAACGGTGTCTCGCCCGTGTCTTTTTCGGTAATACCTTCAAGACGAGTAAACGGCTCGTAAATTAGGCCGTCTTTTGGCGAGCCGCCCATTACATTCCCGTAAGTAACGCGCAGCGTACTGTTTGCATCTGGATAAGCAAGGCTGCCCAAAGATTTTTGCCACTCAATAATGGCACTCATGTATTTAGGGCGAAGCGCGGCAGCTTTACCGCTTAGCGTTTTGCTCTTATCTTCAATAGCCATCTCGGTATCGAACAGGGCAACCGCAAGTTTAATGAACGGGTCGTTGCTATTTTCGAAATCAGCGCGGCTTGCAGTTAACCATTTCAAACGTTCTTCAGTGTTAGTCAATGAAGTCTTGTCGTAAAACGCCTTTAACTTCTTCTGAAGTGTTTTTCCGTCGGTATCACCATCAATGCCTACTGCTTTATCGAACGCGGCTACTCGGTTTTCTTCAGGCTGTTCAAGGTACATACTAATCATTTTTTGCCAAACGGCCTGATCAACGGCCGGATCAAAGCGACGCTCAATGCGCTCTACGCCTTCTTTCAGACGAATTTGATCGCGCTCCTGAAATCCAGATTCACGTTCTGCGTCCGGCTTTTCTTTTTCGATGGCATTGCGATACAGGGTTTGAGCTGACGACAAGAGTTGTGCACGACTTAGGTTGTTGTACCAGAAGTTTTGCTTGTTCATTTGCATTTGTTCAGCACTAACCGCATCAAGATCGGCTAGTGCTTGCTTCATTTCACTCTTACCGTTTTTATCAAGCCATGCAGCTAGTTGCTCTTCACGCTCAGCGCGACGTGGAACAAGTCCAACGCGTTTAGCGCCAGAAAGCTGGCCTAACGTATTTTTGTGGAAGTTGTTAAGACCCGCTAACAATGCTTCGTATTTGATACGCGCATCGCTGCCTTCTTCAGATGCACTTTCAATAGTCTTGATCCACGCGTCTACCAGTTCAAGGTAAGTGGGATATAACCAATCAAACGTGTACGACACTTGTGATAAACGTGCATAGCGATTAGTAGAACCAGGGTAGCCCGCTGCCATAACAAAGTCGCCGTCTTCAAGCCCAGCTGCCGAAACTTTTAAGAAATGGTCAGGTTTAAACGGCACGTTCTCTTCACTGTAATCAGCGGGTTTACCGTCTTTACCCACATAAGCACGATAGAAAGAGAAGTCGCCCGTATGACGAGGCCACATCCAGTTATCTACATCACCGCCGTATTTCCCTATAGAGTCAGCAGGTGCATAGGCTATACGCACGTCACGGATTTCCATTTGCTTTATAAGCTTATATTCAAGGCCTTGGAAAAATGAAGGAACAGAACAGCGGAAGCCTGCTTCAGATTCACATTCTGCAATGAGTGCTTTGCGATTAGCTTCGATAAGGTCGTAGCGCTCTCGTCCTTGAACATCATCATCGATACCGCCAATAACTTTGTCGGTTACGTCAGAAAAATCTACCGTAACGAACATGCGAGTACCCGGTGCTGCGGGTAGCTCGTCACCAATTTCTTTAGCTAGAAAACCGTCTTTTAAGTAGTTATTTTCTGGGGTGCTGTTGTATTGTACTGAACCACGTGCGCAGTGGTGATTGGTAACTGCCAAGCCTTTGTCAGACACAAACGATGCTGAACAACCGCCAAGAGAAACAATAGCGCCCATTGGAAACGCGGTTAAGTCGTTAATACTACTTGCAGGAATTGCCAAACCTGTTTCTTTTAAATCGCCAGCAATTGAAGGGAGCTGTTCTGGCGTGAACATGCCTTCCTTAGCATTTACTTGCATTGCACTGCCAAGTAGCGCGGCAGAAAGACAAAATACACTTACTTTAGACATGGGTGATCCTTGTTCTTGTCGTTAATCTCATTGTTATAAGTCAGTCGTAATAAATACCAAGTTAACGTGTACGTCAACATTGTTACAGTGTAACGATTATATCCGGCTTGCCCTACTAAAAGGCGTATAGCGCACTGCGTGAATTTGTTAAAAAGTGTGACTAACCGCTACTGACAGCGTGGTTGGGGCGTTCATCGCAGAAATAGGAAGACGGGTAATTTGAGGTAATAAAAAAGGCAGGGTGTGAACCCTGCCTTTCGAATCTTAAGTATCAATAGTTCGTACTTAAAGCACTGATACCAATGCTTTAGCAAGTGTTTCTACGTTTTCTTGGTTGATGCCCGCAATGTTCACGCGGCTAGAATCAACAAAATACACACTGTGCTTTTCACGCACTTCGCGCACTTGCTCTGGAGTAATACACAAGAACGAGAACATACCTTTTTGGTCGTTTACGAAGCTAAAGTCTTTAGGCGAGCCATTATCGTGAAGGTTTTGAACTAGCATTGCACGGAGTGATTTCATGCGATCGCGCATTTCGTTCACTTCAGATACCCACTCGTTGTTAAGGGCTTCGTCAGCTAGGATAATGTCTACCAACGCGCCGCCGTAGCTCGGTGGCATAGAGTAGATGCCACGTGCGATTGACTGAATTTGACCCTGAGCAATTTTACGGGTTGCTGAATCTTCAGTAATGATGGCAGCCAAACCAACACGTTCGCGATAAAGGCCAAAGTTCTTAGAGCAAGAAGCTGCAACGATAACCTCTGGTAGGTTTTCTACCAACAAACGCATGCCGTACGCGTCTTCTTCCAAACCTTCACCAAAACCTAGGTAAGCCACATCGATGAAAGGCAGGAATTCGCGCTCTTTCGCTACTTCTAGTACTTCATCCCATTGTGCATTAGTAAGATCAGCACCTGTAGGGTTGTGACAGCAACCGTGTAGAAGAACGATATCGCCTTTTTCAGTTTTGCGAAGGGTTTCCATCATAGCGTCAAAGCGAATGCTTGCTGACGCTTTATCGAAGTACGGGTAGGTTTCGATTTTAAGACCCGCAGAGCCGATAAGTGGAATGTGGTTCGCCCATGTTGGGTCGCTTACCCATACTTTAGCGTTGTCGTTACAACGGGCAAGTAGTTCTGAAAGAATACGCAATGCACCGCAACCACCTGGAGCTTGAACCGCTGCAACGCGGTCTGCTAATAGAACGGGGCTAGTCTTACCTAATAGCAAAGACAACATACCGTCGATAAAACCTTGGTTGCCCTGAGGCGTGATGTAGGTTTTGCTAGTTTCGGTATCTAAAAGCACTTTTTGCGCTTTTGCGACACTTGAAAGAATAGGGGTATTACCTTGCTCATCTTTATATACGCCAACACCTAAATCGATTTTGTTTGGGTTGGTGTCTTCACGAAAAGCAGCTGACAGGCCAAGAATTGGATCTGGGGCGAGATGGGGTAATACTTCAAACACGATATGTCCTCACGTTACGTTGGTATGCAAAAGATAGCAGGCTGGCATTATGCCACCGATGGTAGAAAAAACGACCCCTAAAGGTTGAAAATATTTCAATTAGTCGAGGAAAGAAAACGTAAACGAAAGTTTCATTTCAAAAACACCCTAAATTGAAAAAGAAAAAGCGCGGGTTTCTTGTGCTTCGCCTTTGTCTGAAAAGCGTCGTTCTTTCCAGGTCAGCGTATTGTTTCTATCTACTAATAGCAGTGTAGAGGTACGCGTTCCGTATTTTTCGGATTGAATAAAAATGGAAGACAACGCCTTTTCCCATTCATAACCTATTCCCGTGTCGGGTAGGTGTGCATCCTCTGCTTTATTTTCGTGGCGCAGAATATCAAATAAATCGTCATCATTGATTGTGCTTTGCTGCTCAATGTAATCACTTAAGGCAGTAACCCCTTGGGTGACTTTTGGCCATGGCGTAGCAATATCAGCATTTGACAACCCATACACGCCAGTATCAATTGAGTGGGTCGAATTGTTTACGTTGTTGTAAACCTGAAGCGCATTTACATTACCAAATAGTAAATTATAGCCGTTGTATCGCTGGCGCGTTTTTTCAAGCTTAGCTAAATATGCTGACTGTTCTGCATTGCCTTTTGGGGCTGGGCTTTGCTCTAACCAGTTGGCAACTAATTCACCGCGGGATACTGCATTCTTATTGATGTTGTGTGGGTCTCTTACATTGGTAAGTGCAGCGATGTCGCCGTTACGCGTAACACCCATCCAAGTGCCGCCAGCTTCTAAATCCTGCCCAGCAAGTAAGTGCGGGTGGTTTTCCCAAAATGTTGAAGGTGCAGTCGGTCTTGCGTAAAACTCGTCTCGATTCGCTGCAATGAGCAGTGGGTAGTCATCTCGCATCTTGTTTGCGATAAATAAAATACACATAGTTCACCTAGTGTCCTTTCTTAACTCGTTCTATACACACCGTTTTACCACCTGCTTTAACAATTGTGTTACATTTACGTCTTGATTACTCTTCGTCAATGTATGCGCAGTTTAATGTGTTGCTCTTTAAGACAATATGCGGGTATAAAACAGAAAAAGAAAGCTTGAGGGTCAATGAAGTATTGAAAGCAACTTGCCGATAATGCCATGCCGATGTAGCTCACCAATATATTAAGCCCTAGACAAAGCCCCAAAAACAATAAACAGAGTATAATAAAAATGAGAAAACCCTCGAATTCTAATAACCATTCTCAATTAGCTAGTAAAGTCATTGTGGGAAACGATATCCCGAGAAAATGGCCAAATTGGTTGTCGTCGTTTGCCGCATGGGTGCTCACGAAAAGAGGCTGGCAAGTAGAAGGCGAACTCATAAATCATAAAAAAGCTATATTAGTGGTAGCACCGCATACATCAAACTGGGACTTCTTTATTGGTTTATTCGTGGTTTTTGCTTTTAAGTTAAACATTAATTTTTTTGGCAAACACACCATATTTAAGCCACCGCTAGGTGCAATTGTAAAAAGGCTAGGGGGCATTCCCATTGAAAGAAGCAAAGCCCACGGCGTGGTCACCTCTATTGCGAATAAAATTAAAGAGGCTGATCAGCTTATTCTTGCTTTAGCGCCAGAAGGAACTCGTAGCCCCATTTATCCATGGAAAATGGGGTTTATGCATATTGCACAACAAGCTGAAATTCCTGTCCAAGCCATAGGTTTGGACTACGCTAGAAAAAGAATTGTATTGGGTCCGATTATTCAGAAAGTGACTAATATAGATGAACAAATGCAAACTATTTATTCGTTTTATGATAATGTTTGCGCAAAATATCCTAAAAACTGCATTATAAAGCCATAACCATTTGTGTACGTGGTATGTATGTATCAGTCTTAAATAGACTAATACAGTGCGTATTTGGTTAGGTCGCAAACATCTATTTTCGGAGCTTCACCCGTGACAAAATTGGGATTCACAACCCGTCAGGTACATTCTGATCGCATGCTAAATACCCCGGAACATGGTGGTGTACACAGCAGCACATCTAATTCGGTTCTTTTTGAGTTTAAAGATGCGCAAGGCATTATAGATGCGTTTCAAGGCAAGCGCGCCGCTCACGTCTATTCTCGTTCTTCTTCGCCTTCTGTGGCTGCACTGCAAAATATGCTCAACGATTTAGAAGGCGGAGTAGGTACGCTGTGCTACTCAACGGGTATGGCGGCCATAAGCAGTTCTTTATTCGCTTTGTTAAAGTCGGGCGATCATTTAATCGTAAGCCAATACCTTTTCGGCAACACAAGAAGCTTTTTCGAAACGATAAAAGATTTCGGTGTGCAGGTTACGTTCACTGATGTGACCGACATTCAGCAAGTCAAAGAAGCTTACCAGCCGAACACAAAAGGTGTTTACACAGAAACCGTGGCAAACCCTGTAACACAGGTCGCCGACCTTCACGCAATTGGTCAATTCTGTGAAGAAAAGCACATGCTGTTTATGGTTGATAACACTATGACACCGCCGCCAGTTTTCTATGCAAAAGACGTTAAGGCGTCGTTGGTGTTTTGCTCGCTGACAAAATATATTGCGGGTCACGGGAATGTCTTAGGCGGTGCAGTTGTCGATACGGGCAACTTCGACTGGACAAAGTTTGAAAACCTAAAGCCAGCCTATCAGGTTGCAGATACAGCGCAGTGGGGCATTACTCAAATCAAAAAGAAAGGGCTTCGTGATTTAGGTGCTACATTGGCGCCACAGTCAGCGACGGCTATCGCTTTGGGCATGGAAACCTTAGATCTGCGTCTATCTCGAAGTCAACACAATGCTATGCAGCTAGCAACCTTCCTAGATAATCACCCAAAAGTATCTAAAGTGTTTTATCCTGGGCTTGCTGACCATCCACAGCATTTTATGGCACGGGAATACCTAAACGGTGGCTACGGAGCAATTTTAAGCTTTGATCTAATTGATGGTGCGGATCCAGTGGCCTTTCTAAACGAAATGCAGCTGGTTATTTGTGCAACGCATTTAGGTGATAATCGCACGCTGGCGCTACCTGTTGCTCCTACCATTTATTTTGAGAATACGGCAGAAGAACGTGAGTTAATGGGTATTTCCGATACCATGTTACGTATTTCGGTAGGTATTGAAGATACACAAGATCTGATTGCAGATTTCGAGACCGCGCTAGACACGATTTAGATAGCGATTAGTTGTGTTAGAGTACAGAGAAAGGGGCTTTCGCCCCTTTTTAATTTAAGCCAGTTGCCTTTTGCTACATATCATTCAAAAAGCGTTCTCTGTAACTCATTAGTCGAAACCAAGCGTGATTTGGCCACGAATTTCACCACTAGGGAATGCGTCTGAGTGGAAGTTTGTGTAAAGACCTCCGTCAGCCATCACGCCCATTTGATCGGCCGTTAGCGTTGTATTAGCTGGCACAGACCACACACCATCGGTACCACCAGTGAGCCCCAGTAACACACCACCATTTACACCGGCTTCACCTTCGTGAATATGCGCCATAGTTGCTGTCATACCAGTAATGGTTACGCTTCCTGACAATGCACCTGTAGATGTATTCAGAGTAAATGCGCCAGCACCGCTTGCCGTTGTAGTAACAGCGGGAACTTCCTGCAGGCCATCGGCAATGATGCCGTACACTTCAATGTTGTCAGGCGTAATCTGACCTCTAATTTCACCGCCAGTATTGGCTGCTGTGTGCACATTCACATAATGGCCGCCTGATAGAAGTTGCGTAGCTGTGGCTTCATCAAGCATCAAGCTACCGTCGGTCATCCACACGCCAGCTGTCTCTTCGCTTTCGACTAACGCCTCTAGCACAGGGCCATTTACACCAGCGAAGCCAGTGTGAATATGTGCCATAGTCGCATTTTCGATGGTCGTTACCGCTACAAGAGAAACATTATTATTGGTCGTATCGAAAAGGGCATAGCCAGAGCCCATTGCCATAGTATCTACTGCTGGTACTTCTTGACTGCCGCTTAGCGAGAATGTTACTACCGCTGTTGTGTTTGGAACTATTTGGCCACGGACTTCACCGCTAGGATTAGCTGTAGTGTGAACATTTAGATACCATTCACCACTGGTCAGTGCATCTAGGTTACTCGGCGAAATGTTAGTTTCAGCTAAAACATACGTACCATTGCCAGCATCAGTTAGTGGGAAAGCAACCGGGCCGTTCATACCAATGCCGCCAACATGCACGTGTACACCAGTAACGTCAGTTAGGCCTGAAACATGAACGCTTACGCTAAATGCAGGCAAATCTTCGTCAATTTCAACCACTGCTGTTGCAGTAGACATAGTATCAACTGCGGGTACCTCTTGTGAGCCACTTAAACTTACGTTGTAAGTCATATCTGCATTAAAAGCAGGTGGAGGTGGCGCAAGCCCATCAAGCAATGCTAGTTGAGGCAAGTCGCCTTCCATTGCGCCATCTAGTGCGATAGCAGTGTAAATCTCACCATTCTCAAGCGTTAAAACACCTGTTTCGATTGCCGCTGTTTTGGTGCCCGTTGGTGTAACCGTAACTACGTAGTCACCTTCTGCAAGGCTTACATAACCTGTTTCTACGAGTTCGCCAGTTTCATGAGCAATATCGGAAAACACTGGGTCTTCCGCGTCAATTTCACCATCTGCAGTTACGTATATATCTACGTTACCTGCTGAAGGTGAAGCATGTACGATTCGTACTTTTGCTTCTGTCGCAATTGAGCGAGGCATATCAACTAATACGTCTAATTCTGGGGCAGAAAGTACGTTGTTTGCAATGGCGGTATAAGACATGCCTATCTCTAGCGTCAACTCAGCATCGTCAATTGCTACAAAACTGTTGTCGTTATCGGCTACAACATCAATTAAGTAATCACCTTCCGCAACAGACAAATAGTCTGTGGTTCGGGGGAACTGAATGCCGTCTACTAGCACAATTTCGTTGTTAGCAATAACGTCCACCGCTGGCGCGTCGCTGATACCATGTACCACGCGTATTTCGGCACCTGCTTCTGCATCCCAAATTTTGAAACTGCTGTCACCGTCTGCGGCCAAAAGTGTTACTGGTGAATCACCTGTGCCCACATTATTGGTAGCGGCAATAAGCAAATCAGCACCGTCTGCAAGGTTTACTGTCCCAGAGTCGTATACAACCGTTGTCTCACCGGCAGGTGTAATACGAATTTGATAATCGCCTGCAGGTACTTGAATTAAATCAGTTGCGTCAGTAAATTCCGCGGTGACTAGTGGCTGTTCAGCGGTAATATCTGCTTCTGGCGCAGTAACATAGATATCAACCATTGGCGCCATAGATGCTGCATGAACAATCTGCACTTGGGCGTTGCCAGCTTCCACTGCGGTTTCCATGCTCGTGACCGTGAGTAACGATAAGGTTTCGTCAGAAACATTTCCAACGGCGAAAATATCGTAATTCACATCTGCTTCTAACGTGACGTCGGCCTGCAGTACTTCAGCGTTTTCACCAGGGAGAATACCAGTTACCCCAATGTCGTACGTACCCGTTTCAACTTCAAAACGCGATGAAGCGACCTGATAATCAACATTTTCCAAACCATTCAGAATCGCGTCATTAGCGGTGACATTGACCATAGGAGCGTCAGATGCCGCGTGGACAACGCGAACGTTTGAATACTCAATAACGGGGGCGGGAACTTCAACGACTTCATCATCGTCATCATCAGAGCAACCGATTAAAAATAGTGGTACTATTGAACATGCAAGGAGCGCTTTGGTCCTTCTCATTTTTTGTATCCTCTTAATTGTGTTGTGGCAAACTCGGTTACGCTGAGCAAATACGAGAAGATCATCCTCCTTGCAACATTAACGCAATGTAATGTTTACAGAATTTTTACAAATACGGTGTTAGTACAAATTTGTTCTACAAAATAGAACGAAGTCTTCATGTTTTTGATATTTTCATCCAACCTAATTGCCCTAAAATACGTTTAGATTATCGAAACAACGAATCAATGGAGTTCGGCATGAAAACAGTGTTAGCTATATTTTCCAGCCTTAGCGGCAGTCAGGGTAATTCTTCAAAATTAGCAAATGAGTATCTTTCAAAAATTGAAAGCAATGACTCTGTGCGTGTTAATCGTGTAGACGTGGCAAAACTTGCGTTACCACATCTGACAGGTGAAGAAATGCAGGCGTGGATGACTGAGGCTTCTGAAAGAAATGAATCTCAACACGCATTGGCAAAAATTTCTGACGACATTGTTGAAGCGGTCAAAGCGGCTGACGAAATTGTGTTGGCAGTGCCTATGTACAATTTTGGCATTCCTTCAAGTCTAAAAGCCTACTTCGATCGCATAGCGCGAGCAGGTGTAACTTTTAAATATACTGAGACAGGACCTGTAGGTTTGCTAGAAAATAAATCAGCGACTGTTTTTGCCGCGCGTGGTGGTGTGTATGCAGGTTCAGACTTTGATACGCAAACGCCGTATTTAAAACACTTTTTAAATTTTGTTGGTATCAGTGACGTAAAATTCGTTTACGCTGAAGGACTTAACATGGGCGAAGAGCAAGCAAACAAGGCTTTTTCTGAAGCAAGCGAAAAAATTATTGAACTAACCAACAACTAAACACACTAAATTAATGCAGTTAGCTAAAACGTAGGAAGTATGTTTTCAGCTAAAAGTGTGTTCCAAGTTGAGTGTGCTTGATTGCCCCGCGTATTACGCGGGGCTTTTTTATGTATGGTATTTATACTCGCGTTTAGTGAAACCCAAAAACGATATGAATACCGGTTGCCTTATTCGCTTTTTAGCAGTGCCTCTATGTCAGCAATAAAAGCCGGATCAGTAGGCTTTGTTGAGCTAGGGTAGTGGGTAATTTGTTTACCTGAGCTGTCAATAAGGTACTTGTTGAAATTCCACGATGGCGCTTTGCCAGTGGCGGTTTTTAGCATTCTATACATAGGATCGGCGTCTTCGCCTTTTACCGATATTGGTTCAAACATCGGAAACTTTACACCGTATGTCAATTCACACAGTTCCGCCGTTTTGCCTTCATCATTATCTTCTTGATTGAAATCGTGCGACGGGAAACCTAGCACTACAAAGTCTTTATCTTTGTAGTCACTGTACAACGCTTCTAAGCCTTCAAATTGGGGCGTATAACCGCAATAGCTAGCAGTATTGACTACCAGTAGAGTTTTCCCCGCGTATTCGTCACACAAGTTCACCGTTTCTTGAGAATTGAGTTTACGCTTCATAAACTTAAGTACGCTGGGGCACTCATTCGCAAAGCCAGTAGACGTAAAAAAGCTCAGCGCAAGTAACGCCGGTATAAAACCTTTCGCTTTCATAGTGTTTTACCTCATCAGTTAATTTTTGTTATTTTGTTCAGGTCGACAGACCACGTTTCCAAACCATAAACGCAAAACGCATACGTTTGGTTCACTATCTCAATCGATGAACGTTAGCGCTTTAGTTGTTGCTCTGCGTATAATGTTACCGTTTTTTAAATAACAACGACTTAAAATAATGAAAAAATATTCTTCTTTACTCATCGCGGCCAGCGTAACTTTTGCGTTGGGCGGATGTGCAAGCACCACTAACGAGCCATCTAACCAAACCACGTCTACATCGCTTCCTGCTGCCACAGTTCAGCAAACCGTTACTCCAGATGTCGCGCCTCAGAACAGCGCACAAAATGGTGAAATTACTTTAAAGCAAATAATGTCAGACCCTCAATGGATGGGCGCGCTACCCGAAGGTATGGGATGGTCGGTCAATGGCGATAAAATTGTTTTTGAAAAAGAAAGACAGAATAGCGTGTTAACAGATGTTTATGTTGCTGAACTTGCTAACCCAGCAAACGCAGTAAAAGCGCCATTATCAGATTTACATAAGTACCGATTTGACGAACGTGTAGTAAGAGATGACGGGGTTATTGCCTATTCATTTGAAGACAGTGTTTATGTGCAATTTACCAACGGTGAGACCGTGCGTATCGCTCGTGGCGGGAATGCGCTGTCAACGCTTTCATTTATGACTGATGGCCGCTTAATGGCGTTAAGCGGTAACAAATTTATTGCTATAGACCTATCTAACGGCACCCGCGAAGAATTGTTGAGCTGGGAGTTTAGCGACGAACCCAAAGCGGTTGAGCCGCCTAAAGATTATATTGCCGAGCAGCAACAGTCGCTGGTGGAATACATCAAACTACAGCGGAAAAACAGACAAGAAAAAGACGAAGCGCATAAAGCGTTGGCCAAAGAAAACAGCAGTGTAGCACCTACGCCGTTTTACTTTGATAAGTCGCATCGACTAGCGGGTATTAGCGTATCACCTGCAGGTAACTTCGCGGTAGTAGCCACTACGGAAAGTAAGCCGACTCGCGATGACAGCGATATCATGCCACACTACATTCAAGAAGACAGCCGCATTGCAGCGAAGCCGGTACGCCAACGAGTTGCAGATGCTGAATCGGTGAATCACGTGCTGTGGCTGCTTAATTTGAAGACAGGTGAGAAGAGTGAGCTTAAATACTTTAATTTGCCTGGCTACAATGACGACGTACTTGCTGACGTAAAAGCAGAAAACGCGAAGGCAAAAGGCGAGACCTATGAAGTTAATCGTTTGCCGCGCGACATTACCTTACTGCAAAGCTGGTACTGGACTAAGCCTTCTATTCGCTGGCACAAAAACGGTAACGCCGTTGCCGTTATGCTAGAAGCATGGGACAACAAAGACCGCTGGATTGCAACGGTCGACTTAGCGAATAAAACGCTAGAAAACCAACATAGGCTTCATGACGATGCTTGGGTAAACTACCGTTTCAACGCGTTTGATTGGCTAAATGACAGCGAGACGCTTTACTATCAGTCTGAGCATACTGGTTACTCTCACTTATACGTCCAAAAGCCTGGCGAGAAGCCAGTCGCGCTAACCAGCGGCCGTTTTATTGTTGACGATTTAACGCTTTCTAGCGATGACAACTATATCTACTTTAAAGCAAACATGGAGCATCCGGGGCTTTACGAAGTTTATCGTGCAGATTTAAGCGACAATACCATCGATACCATGACTGATTTGAATGGTATGACAGACTACTCACTTAGCCCTGATGGTAAAAATTTGCTGCTAAGCCATAGCAAGGTGAATCAGCCACAAGAGCTTTACGTTAAGCCAGCAAACGAAACAACAGCGGCAAAGCAAATCACGCAAAGCACCAGTGCTGATTTTAATGCACTTCCATGGGCGGTGCCTAACATCGTTGCTATTGAATCGTCGCATACCGATGCACCTATTTACGCACGAGTATATTTACCGGAAAATTACGACAAGTCGGCACCAAATAAAGCGGTAGTGTTTAATCACGGTGCAGGCTATTTGCAAAACGCCCACATGGGGTGGTCTGGTTACTTCCGAGAGTACATGTTCCACAGCATGCTCGTGCAGCAAGGCTATGTCGTACTAGATATGGACTATCGCGCGAGTGCTGGCTACGGACGCGATTGGCGAACCGCTATTTATCGTCAAATGGGTACGCCTGAAGTGCAAGATTTGCGTGATGGTGTTAACTGGCTTGTTGAAAATGCAAATGTAGATCGTGAGCGTATTGGCACATATGGCGGTTCATACGGCGGCTTCTTGACCTTTATGTCTATGTTTACCGCGCCAGACCTGTTTGCGGCAGGTGCAGCACTTCGTCCGGTAACCGATTGGGCCCATTACAACACGCCATATACGGCAAACATACTGAATACGCCTGATATTGATCCCATCGCTTTTGAGCGTAGCTCGCCAATTTATTTCGCAGATGGACTAGAAAAGCCGCTGCTTATCAATGCGCCAATGGTTGATGACAACGTGTTTTTCCACGACACCGTGCGATTGGTACAGCGTCTTATCGAGCTTGAGAAAGAAGATTTTGAAACGGCCATTTATCCGGTAGAGCCACATGGCTTTGTGCAGCCAAGCTCGTGGCTAGATGAATACCGCCGTATCTATAAGTTATTCGAGGAAAACTTATAAGCAAAGCCTCTACTTGAATTGCCCAGCGTCCATGAGGCGCTGGGTTATTTATGACCTAATTGCTTTCAGCACATACAGAAAAAGGCCCAAATTCAATGAATTCGGGCCTTTTTTATTGCCATAATTCTTTTGAGAAAACACATTTAATCCAACTTAACAAATCAAAATGCGCAAAAAGAGTGACGCTATAACGCTCGAGTTTCTATTTTCTTTTCGCCGTAATGAACATAAGTAAGAAGATTGCTATACCCGTAAGCGCACCAAATAAATGCGCATCTACGGCAACTTTTGCGTCAATCAGGTTTGCAACTTGTTCACTACTACCGTCTATTTGTTCGTATCCCACTTTAATCGCTAACCCAATAAGCAGTAGCCAACCCGACTTCATCTTTTCCTTAATATCAACACAGGCGCCCCATGCGAAAATACCATGTAGTGCGCCAGATAAGCCTGCGTACCAAATGAGATCCGGAGAGAAAAAATAAAGCCCAATACTGGTTCCCAAACAGCACCACACAAAAACTTTTAAGTACAAACCAAGGCGATAATGTTCACCGTGGAGTGCCCACAATAACGCCAGACCTGCTAAATTTAAAAGTAAGTGATAGCCATTGGTGTGCACGATATTTCCGCTGACTATACGCCAGGTTTCTAAACCTTGAATGGCATACCTGTCGTAAGCCAAATAATTGCCAGACATGGGCTCAAAGAAAAACGCGACAACGGAGCATAGCGCTACAAATAAAGGACCAGCGCTATACTTAAGCGAAAACGGCAGTGACATCATCAGTGTTAGTTATTTTTGAATTTCGAATTTGCTGGCTATGATACAGAAATTGCCAACGCGGTGAAAACTGAAGTACACCTAAAATAAAAAAGACGACAGTAAAGGAGTAATTATGTCTTACATTATTACCGAAACAAACCAGCAATGCTTAACCATTAAGCTTAACCGTACCGATAAAAAAAATGCATTAACGCGGGACATGTACCAAGAAATGGCGAACGCCATATTAGGTGTTAAGAACGATGGCTCAACCAAAGTGGTGGTCATTAAGGGCGCGGGCGATTGTTTTACTGCAGGGAATGACATTGGAGACTTCGCACAGCAACAAGATCACGCTCAGGTGCCAGAAACAGCTGCGTTTATGCGCGCTCTGGCGGCGTGTCACTTGCCGGTTATTGCGCAAGTTCACGGGTTGGCAGTGGGCATAGGCACAACGCTTTTACTTCACTGCGATTTTGTCTACGCCACTCCAGATACCCGATTTGTTCTACCATTCATCAACTTAGGGCTTGTTCCTGAATATGCATCAAGTTATCTTTTGCCTAAGGTTGCCGGTCATATAAAGGCGGCAGAGTGGCTAATGCTGGGCGAACCCTTTACCTCTGCTGATGCTTATCAATTTGGTATTCTGACAAAAATTGTCGACGCTCATGAAATAGATCAAACGGTTCAAACTACGGTAGAGAAACTCGTCGCCAAGCCTTCATTTTCGCTTAAACAAACAAAAGCGCTATTAAAAGGTGACGGAGAGCGAACAAACCAACAAATGAACGAAGAGTTTGATATATTTTTAGAAGCGTTGGGCACAACCGCAGCTCAAGAAGCGTTTGATGCGTTTCTTAAAAAACGCCCAATAAACCCCGAAAAATTTAAATAAGAGGAAGTATTATTTTGAGACGCAGTGCTTTTTTCAGAGCTTCAGTGGTAACTCTTGCATTATCTAGCTGTTTTATTTTTGGTGCGAACGCGAAGCAAACGCGTGAAGTTGGAGAACCAGAAGCGGCAACAGGCTACATAGAGAAAAAGGCATTTGAAGCCAAAGATTATATGGTTGTAGCGGCAAACCCCTATGCGTCTTGGGCGGGAAAGAATATTTTAGAAAAGGGCGGCAGTGCAATCGATGCAGCGGTAGCTGTGCAATCGATGCTCTCGTTGGTTGAACCACAATCGTCAGGCATCGGTGGTGGTGCATTTATCCTTTATTGGGATAATAAAAACAAAGTACTTCATACCTTTGACGGCCGTGAAACTGCACCGAAAGCAGTCAATTCTCATTGGTTTATTGAAGGTAATAAGCCAATGCGCTGGTTAGATGCCGTAGTAGGTGGTAAGTCAGTTGGCGTGCCTGGTGCAGTAAAAGCGCTAGAAATGGCTCAGGGCGAGTTCGGCAAGTTGCCTTGGAATACGCTGTTCGACGATACAATCAAAACAGCAGAAGACGGCTTTAAAGTATCGCCGCGTTTAGCCAAACTTATTGCATTAGACTATCACCCGGGGCTGAAAACCTTTCCTGCAAGCTCTACTTACTTCTTCCCAGCAGGTCTGCCGTTAAAAGAAGGCACGGTCAAGAAAAACAAGAAGTTAGCTAAAACTTTAAGAGGTATTGCAGAAAAGGGCAGCGACTATTTATTGAAAGGCGAGGTCGCTGAAAAAATAGTAAAAGCGGTAAACAGCGCTGAAATCAACCCGGGGCAGATGACGTTAGAAGACTTAGCAAGCTACGAGCCTGTAAAGCGTGAACCTGTTTGTGGGATATATCACGAAAAGCGTATCTGCGGTATGGCACCACCTAGCTCTGGTGGTGTGAACGTTTATCAAATTCTAAAAATGTTAGAAGGTTTTAACCTTAGTCAATACGCACCGGATTCAGTAGAATTTGCCAACCTGTATACGCAAGCAAGTGCGCTTTCATATGCCGATCGCGAGAAGTTTATAGCAGATAGCGATTTTACTAACCTACCATTTGCGGCCATGATCAACACAGCATATCTTCAGCGCCGTGCCGAGAGTATTGCTGTTGATAAAGAGTGGCGCCGCAAACGCGCGGGCAACCCCTACGCCGATGCGAATGTAGCACTTGGTACGTCAATGGAGCTGCCCAATACCTCACACGTTTCTATAGTAGACAAAGAGGGCAATGCAGTATCAATGACTACCAGCATTGAATTTATGTTTGGTTCTGGGATTATGGTAGAAGGCTTCCTGCTTAATAATCAGCTTACCGACTTTTCATTTTCACCAACCAAAAACCGTTTTCCTGTACCAAATCGCGTAGAGCCTGGTAAACGCCCTAGAAGCGCGATGAGCCCTACAATGGTGTTCGACAAAGAAGGGAACCTTGAGGTTGTTGTAGGCTCGCCGGGCGGCTCTAGAATTGTAAGCTACGTCGCTCAAACCCTAATTGGAGTTTTAGACTTTGGCTTGGATATTCAGCAGGCCATCAATCTTCCTAAAATTACTAATAGAAACGACTATACGGCGTTAGAAAAGGGCACACCGATAGCTGAGCTTGAAGAGCCATTAAAGGCACTTGGCCACAATGTTAAAGTGGTGGATTTAAACAGCGGTCTTCACGGCATTCAGTTTAAATCAGGTAAATTAATTGGCGGCGCAGATCCTCGCAGAGAAGGCATTGCAGTAGGGCGCTAATTTGGTATTTGCCTAGTTAAAACTAGATGCAGCAATGCACTGTTGCGTGAGTGAAAGCGGAAGGTTTAATATCTTCCGCTTTTTTGTTTGAGGCGGGCGGTAACACTCGAGACAAGAGTTCTCTTTTATCGATTACTTCGTTTAAGGCCATCAACCATCAAATATTAATATAACCTTCAAGGTAAGACACCGCTTGGCCAGAAATAAGCACGCGGTCACCAATCACCTCACATTTTAATGTGCCGCCTCGTTTAGATGCCTGATATGCCGTAAGTTTCGATCGTCCCAACTCTTTTGCCCAATAAGGCGCTAGCCCAGTGTGGATTGAACCGGTAACCGGGTCTTCATCACCGCCGTTCGCAGGCCAGAAATAACGGGATACGAAGTCAAATTGCGTACCAGGCGCTGTCACTACCACATCATAAGGCGCTAGTGTTTTTAGTTGTTCGCTGTCTTGAACTACGCTTAAAACATCATCTTCGTTTGAATAAATAGCAAAATAAGCTTGGTTATTTTTTAGAATCCTTTTGGGCTTGATAGAAAGCCCTTGTAGTAACGCTTCAGGCACGTCATCAACAGGGTGAGGAATTCTATTAGGGAAGTCCATTTGAATGAACCCGTCTTCTTTCTTAACGACTTTCATCATCCCCACCGACTTGGCGAATAGAGAAATGTGCGGTAATTGGTAATTTTCGTTAAAGATTACGAACGCGGATGCCAGCGTTGCGTGGCCACAGAAGTCGATTTCCGTCATGGGGGAAAACCAGCGGATATAGAATATACCGTTATCATCTTCAACTAAAAAAGCAGTTTCAGAAAGGTTATTCTCAGCAGCGATTTCTTGCATTTTTTCGTCGCTAAGCCATTTTCCCGTTATAACTACTGCAGCAGGATTGCCCTTAAACCTTACATTGGTAAATGCATCAACAACGTTAATTCTAATTTTCATAAGAACGCGCTTTTTTTATGATCGTATTTAAGTTTGGTTTAATTGGCATTGCTTTAAATGGACTAACGTTAGCACCACCTGTATTTCCATGAGGTACTAGCCCAAAAGCAGTTTTTGTGGCAGCACCAGCTATTCTGAAAAGTTGACCAAAAACTTCACCAATTTTGCCTTGTTTCACTGCCCATAAAAGCATTTGAACGTGTACTTTTACGTGTAGCCTTGTAGACGCTTGACCAAGAACGTGGGCATTTTCCAAATGAGCGAAGGCTTCAGCCTTATTTCCGTAATTTTGCTCATTGCGAGCTAATGCCAACTCTTCTTCAACATAAGGACGGATGTTTCGCGTAAAGATGTTTGCTTTCAACATGGTGTAAGCACCTTCTACTGAGATTGATTTAAACCAAGCTCTTTTTGCATTTTCTTGGTTAACCCTAACGATACTAGCTTAAACGACGCGCTTAAATAGTATTCTAATGCATCATCTTCATTACTGTCGCAATTGTACTGCTGTATCCACTTCATTCCGCGACTGGCAAGATAGGGGGCTGGTCTATAGCCAGGCTTTTCTTCCAGAAAATAATAGTTTTGCTCAGATGTTTTAAAGGTAAAAGCAGGGTGTCCGTCCTTGCCAATGCTTCCAATAGCAAAGACTTTACCGCCTACTTTCCATACTTCTGAATTTCCCCACTGAACGACATGAGTAGTGTGGGGGAGTGCTTTGCAAAAATGATTAAATTCATCAAGGGTCATAGGCATTCGTTTAACTAGTTGTCAAAGCATGAGTCATCGATCTTTATCATAATACTATATGTCGCTGTCACTACGATGCTTGCTGATTAACTCTGAAATAGCATTTGTTATTCTTTGCGTTGTTATTTCGCTCATTAAACCTCCGTGCTCGTTTTTATATCCTTCTTTGAAACCAAGACAATTAAAAATACTAATGCTAAGGGCGGGAGAAAAGCTGTTAAAAAAGCAATCACAGAGGTAGCTATAGGCGATGTAGTCTTGCGCTTTCCAAAGTAAAAGCCAGCAATGGCCATAAATAGAGCGAAAACGAGTATGATTTGCCCAAGAAACGTAGCATTTATATTCATTAATACTTCCTATTATTTATGATTACTTATTACGTTTAAATAAGGTGCCATTAGCATAGCACAATCACGAAACCGCACCGTGTGCTTGTGTCCCAGCGAACGAAGTGAGCGAATTAATTGGGTTGTTATGTGCGTGCATTTTCAGACCCACAGACAAGTGTTTCCTCCCCAAGATGGTAGACATTATTGATGGCTACGTATGTGCCGGAAACAACACCTGATATTGGTATTAGTAGAAGCCCACTGATTGAATAGAAGGTATTTGTATCCTCAAAACCATTGACAACTTTGAGTGTTTTGCGGTCCGAGGATATCTCACACTTGTTCACTTTAGCCGTATCGGTATCTGGAACTACTATACAGGCGCTTAGCAGAGGTATACTTAGAATTAAGAATACTAGTGATTTCACTTAATAGGTCCTTTTATTTTCATTACACAGATTAGCACATAACATTGAGCTAAGCGGCGCAGTTGCGTGGGGCATAATGGCGAAGCCGGCCCGCGTATATGCGTCCCAGCGACCGCAGTGAGTGTGTCGATTGGCTTGTTATGTTCCACTCAATGACACTGAAACATTTAGTTAGCCTTTCTGGTTTTGATGGTTGATGCGAGCAGAGAGACTGATGCCGCATAGGTAAAAAAGAAAACACAAAATCCAACAAACAAACCAATCATTCCAAAGATGTTACTTTCCATTGAAATGTCGTAAACCAAATAAACCGCTATGGGTAATGGCATAACCGAAATAGGTTTATTTCTTACGTAATCGTTTAACTTTTTTTGCACATAAGGTACGCCTAAAATTACAACAGGAATCAGTAACAACCCCGCAAATAATATATCGACTTTAATATCTGAACTCATATAAACATCCATATCAAAACAAGAACTTAACACCCCGTTTAGGGAAAATGATATGTGGGCTAAAATCCGAGCGAAGCGAGCCAGCCCACGTGTTAGCGTCCCA
>NZ_CACSIH010000249.1:0-554 GCF_902705805.1 Alteromonas alvinellae
TGAAAAGCAATTTATCCCTTTAGATAGCGAGCTTTATATCAGTCGAGTGAAAGCACAACCACTCACCAAAGCATTTGCGGATGGTCGTAGTATCGTAGCAAAACGCTATCGTGATGCGCAGTCAATGAGTAAGCCGGAGATGATCCACCGCATGATTAAGCGAGCCGCGCGGTCCGACATTCATGCGCAATATTTTTTAGCTGATTCATGGTTTGCCAGTAAGTCCATACTGGCCTTTATGGACGCGCAATCGTTAGTCTCCATTGTCCGCATGAAGAAAAATAAGACGCGCTATCGCACTATGGATAACACCTCGGCTCTAGCAACAGCGGCTGAGCTTTACCAACACCACATCAAAGGCCAATGGCAGAAGATTAAGGGTAGACCATACCAGTCTAAGGCGATCACCGTTGAGTTGAATCTAGCAAAAAGCATCAAAGAGCCTGATCACTGGATCAAGGTCAAGCTGTTGTTTGTTCGTGGTGTCAACGAAGAAAAACAGCGCGCTGGAAAGCATGATTGGGCCTTGTTTTTATCCACCGACACTCACCTCA